>NZ_JBDGDM010000066.1:0-20364 GCF_040908885.1 Ruminococcus sp. RTP21358st1_G6_RTP21358_211008 | reverse complement strand
AGCGTTGCGCCGGCGAGTGAGTAATACACATTGTCCAAATGCGTCCCTCCTAAAGAACTTTTCAACCCACTAAATAGTAATAGAATTTTACATAAAAAGCAAGCCAGGACAGATGTTTCCACCTGTCCTGGCTTAAGTTCATTTAATTATCTGTCTTCCTCAGAAGAACCATTCTCAGCATTCTTAGCCGCCTCCTGGGCTGCAAGACGCTCCTGAACTCTCTTACGATTTTTCTTCTTCGGCTGGGTCTGTCCATTTGCAGCTGGAGCACTTGGTGCCTTTGCACTTGAAACAGACTGTTTAACCGGAGCAGCACCAGCTGTAGCTTTTACAGTCTGAGCCTGTCCGCCGCCAATTTTCTTTTTCATTACCAGCCAGAGAGCTCCGGTAATGCATACAGAAGAATAAGCACCGCAGATAATACCAACCATCAGCGGAGCTGCGAACTCACGGATGGAAGATACACCCATGATATAAAGAACAGCTACCATGATAAAGGTAGTAAGGGAAGTATAAATACTTCTGGTAAGTGTCTGTGTAATACTCTTATTCACCACTTCCTCGAGCTCATCTACGCGCTTGCTTCCGTGAAGATTCTCACGGATACGGTCGAAGATAACGATCGTGGCGTTGATAGAATAACCAACAATAGTCAACATACAAGCGATAAAAGTATTTCCTACGGAAATTCTGGAAATCGCATAGAATGTAAGGACAACAAGCACATCATGAAGAAGTGCAAGTACCGCACTTCCTGCAAAACGGATATCCTTGAAACGGAACCAGATGTAAAGAAGCATGAAAATAGTGGCAACAAAAACGGCTACTACAGCATCTCTTCTCATTTCGTTGCTGACAGTGGAGGAAATACTCTCTGCCTGGATCAGGGATTCATCTACACCAAACTTGTCAACAAGTGCCTTATTCAGTGCCTCACGTTCGTCAAGATTCAGGGAACGTGTCTTGATGATAACCTGATTTGTTCCAACAACCTTAGTAGGCTGTACATTCTTATCTCCTGTAACCTCTTCCACTACAGGTGTAACCTCAGAATCAATGGTCTTAATGTCCATATCTTCGTTAAAGGTGACATTGGTAGAAGTACCACCTGAAAACTCAAGGCTGTAGTTCAGGGCTTTTCCGCCTGTAGCCTTGTGGATCAGCATAGTGGCTGGTCCGGCAAGGATCAGGATAATGGAAAGGGTGAAGCATAATCTTCTCTTTCCAACAAAGTTAATGACTTTCTTCTCTTCAGTCTTTCCATAGAATTTCTCATCGCGAACGCCAACTGCATATAATGCATTGATCACAAGTCTGGAAAATACCAGAGCTGTAAACATGGAAATCACAATACCAAGTGCCAGTGTATATGCAAATCCTTTAACAGAACCAGTACCCAGCCACATCAGAACGAATGCTGCGATCAGGGTTGTGATGTTTCCATCAAAGATTGCGGAAAAAGCCTTGGAGAAACCAGCTTTGATCGCGGATCTTACGGTAGAGCCTGTACCGATCTCCTCACGGATACGTGCATAAATAATAACGTTCGCATCTACTGCCATACCAATGCCAAGGATGATACCTGCAATACCCGGAAGCGTAAGGGTAATGTCAAATGCATTTAAGGTAAGCAGAATGGTCGCTGTGTAGAAAATCAGGGAAAGGCCTGCAACTGCACCAGGTACACGGTAAGCGATGATCATAAACAGAATTACGATGATCAGACCGATCAGACCTGCAATAAGGCTGGTGGAGATTGCTTCTTCACCGAGCTGTGCAGCTACAACGCTGGAACGAAGCTCTGTCAGTTCAAGGCTCAGGGATCCGATACGGATATAGGAAGCAAGCTCCTGTGCTCTCTCAACACTTTCCATACCACTGATCTGTGCCTTACCGCCTGTGATGGCTTCATTTACTCTTGGAGCGCTTAATACGCCGTTGTCATAGATAATCGCGATCTGTTTTCCAACATTGTTCTGAGTTGCCTCTGCGAATTTTGTTTTGCCCTCGTCTGTAAGAGTCAGGTCTACCACGTACTCTCTGCTGCTGGAATTCTGCTGCTGGATTGCACCGCCTGTAGCATCTGCCACATCTGTACCTTCCAAAACCACAGAGCCGGCTGCACGGATCTCATCAAGACTTCTTGCCAGAGAGTATCCGGTCTCGCTGCTGGAATCTGCCTGGAAGTTTGCGTTTCCATCATCATCCTGCTGTGTGATAAAGCACAGGGAACCTGGCTGGCCAAGTTCTTCCAGAATAGCATTTGCATCTGTTACACCAGGAATCTCTACATTGATACGGTCAGAGCCTTCCTGATATACCTGAGCCTCTGTGCTGTACTGCTCAACACGTTTCTGCAGCTTGTACACAGTATCGCTCATGTCTTCACTGCTTGGGTTGCTGTCCTTTGCCTGATATGTAATGCTGACACCACCAGCCAGATCAAGTCCGGTCTTGATATTCTTCATGGCACCGGTTCCTGTAGGGCCAATACCTACAGCAGCCGTATAGCAGAAGAATACGGTAACGATGGCAGTCAGGATCAGGACTAAGATACCTCTTGATTTTTTCATTGTTCTGTCCCTTCTTTTTTGTTTTTCGCAAAAGCAGGGGCTGACAGAAATCTTCGCAGCTGGCGAAGTGCTATCAGTCTTCTGCCAGTGCGGCTTTTATCATGATGGCGCACTCCACACGCTTCCTCTGGAGCTCGCATCCGATTTCATAATTGCTTCTGATATCCTTATGGGCATGATATCCGTTTGCTGCGCATCCGCCACTGCAGTAGAATCTTGCAAAGCAATCCTTGCAGGCTGGCTTAGTGTAAACATTGCAACATCCGAATTCCTTCTGGATGTCAGGTCTCGTAATCCCTTCATCCACATTTCCCATCAGATATTCTTCTTCTCCAACAAACTGGTGGCATGGGTAAAAATCCCCCCATGGAGTTACGGCAAGATATTCTGTGCCGCTTCCGCATCCGGAGAGTCTCTTGTATACGCAGGGACCACCGGTAAGGTCGATCATGAAATGGAAGAAATTAAAGCCTTTTCCTTCTTTCTCGCGTTTTATCATCTCTTTCGCAAGAAGATCGTATTCTTCCATAATCTTCGGCAGGTCTTCCTCCCGAAGTGCGTACTCCTCAGATGGATCTGCCACTACAGGCTCCACGGAAATCTGCTTGAATCCAAGGTCTGCAAGATGAAGAACATCCTGAGAGAAATCAAGATTATGATGAGTGAAGGTTCCTCTTACATAATACTTGTCCTGGTTACGGGACTCTGCAAATTTCTGGAATTTCGGAAGGATCAGATCATAGCTTCCTGCCCCTTTGCGGAATGGGCGCATAAAATCGTGAACTTCCTTGCGGCCATCAATACTGAGGACCACATTTCCCATCTCTTTGTTGCAAAATTCCATTACCTCATCGTTCAGCAGAACACCGTTGGTAGTAAGGGTAAAGCGGAATTTTTTATTGTGAATTTTCTCCTGCTCACGGCCATATGCTACCAGGTCCTTAACAACCTGCCAGTTCATAAGCGGCTCGCCGCCAAAGAAATCCACCTCCAGATTGTGTCTGGAGCCTGAATTAGCGATCAGGAAATCCAGTGCCTTCTTCCCTACCTCAAAAGACATGAGAGCTCGTCTTCCGTGGTACTCTCCTTCTTCTGCAAAGCAGTAGCGACAGGCAAGGTTACAATCGTGGGCGATGTGCAGACAGAGAGCTTTCACCACTGTCTGACGGTTCTTGGTAAATGTATCAATAGCATTCTCATATACATCTCTGGTGAAAAGCATGCCATCGTCTTTCAACTTCTCACACTCTGCCACTGATGTCTTAATATCTTCTTCTGAAAACTGATCTCCCAGTTTTCCTACAATGGCAGCTGTGTCCAGACCTTCTTCCATATAAGGAAGTACTTCGTAGGTCACTTCATCCACAACATGGATACATCCGCTGTTGATGTCCAGCACGATGTTGTAGCCATTGTTCTGATAACGGTGAATCAGACTCATGTTAGTATATCCTTTCATTCTTTCCTATTGCATGAATAAGCAGCGGCTTTTACACCGCTGCTTACATACGTTTCCAGTTGCCCGACTTATTTGTTCTCGCAGCTCTGGTTTCCTACTGTACAGGATGTCTTGCATGCGGACTGACATGATGTCTGGCACTCGCCGCAGCCGCCTTTCTTTACAGTGTTCTGCAGGTTCTTTGTATTTAATGTTTTGATATGCTGCATAGTATTAGCCTCCTTATGTATATAATCTTTGCCTAGTATATCATATTTTTTTTTATTTTTAAAGCATTTTTTATTGGACAGAGTGGGAATCTTTGCAAAAAATGCGGGAATGATTTCTCAAACATGCTCTAAGACAACATCCCGCCAAGAGCACCACCACCCAGACACATGAAAAAAGTAGTAACTGCATGTACCAGACTCATATCCCATTTTCCCTGCACTACAAAAGATACCGTAATCAAAAGCAAATAGTAAAAAGCCCCTACCAGAATTCCCCATAAATACTTATCTGTGCGCAGGATTTTTCCTGACATAAAGCCTCCTGAAAAACAGGACAAAATATACACAGCTACGATTCCTGCTGACACAGGCTTTTCTCCCAGGTCAAACTGGAATAAAAGGAATGCCAGAAGCAAAAGAAACGCTCCGGTAACTGCATAGGAAAAAAGTAAAGATTTTAAAATGACTCTTACCTTCATAAAAACAGCCCTCCCATATGTAATATATGGAAGGGCTGGCTTCGTTATTCATGGATTATGAATGTCCGTTTTAATTATCCTGTCTGCTTTATCTTTTCTTTTTGCGGACAACAATTACAATAATGATCACAGCGGCAGCAGCAATCACAAGAATCACAAAAGGAAGGATCATGGTGTTGTCACCAGTCTTTACCGCATTTGAATTCTGACTCTGACCGTTATTTCCGTTTGAGGTATTAGCCGTATTTCCTGCAGTGTTTCCTGCAGTCTGTCCCACGTTTGTACTGGAACCTGTTCCATTTGAAGAACTGCCATCTGTTGTACCGGGATTTACAGTTCCATCAGATGCCGCACCTGGTGTATTGCTGGTTCCGGAATTGTCACTGTCGTCAGAGCTTCCGGTACCAGATGAAGAACCACCATTTCCGGTTCCTGAAGTCCCATTGGAAGAGCCATTTGTATTTCCATTGCTGATTCCATTTGAATCACCTGTATTTCCACCAGTTTCATTTCCGCTATTGCTATCCGTTTTACCCGTTCCGGATCCATTTGTTCCATTCGTACCAGCTCCGGTCACAGATGGAGACGGGATAGGTGTTCCACTGATCGTCACAGTAGGTGTAGGAGTTGGTGTACTTCCATCGCCATACGCTCCATTTGCAATGTCCTCTCCTACGATTGGACGAAAACCTGCAATTCCAAACGGGCTGAAAGAATGTGTGCTGAATACCATGGTGCTTCCGTTTACACTGGGAATAATGGTCTCTGTCGCACCATTATCAAGAAGATGCTCAATCGAATATTTATATCCTTCTTTGACAGGAATCGTTACGCTTACATACTGTCCATCCGGAATTTCATACTCTGTATTATTCTTCAGATCCCATAATTTAAATTCATAGGATTGGAAGATCGTAGCATTATCTTCATTTTTAAATTCGTAATTTTCACCACTGGTCACCTGGAACTGGACATACCAGGGAAGATCTATGCCTGATACAGAAATTCCCTCACAACTATGATTCTGAGCAGCCCTTGCAGCCTGCTCTTCTTCTGTGAGATCGTCCTCAGCAGTTGCCGGTCTTGTATCCGCTGTGGTAAAGTCAAGAGGATTATCAAATATATTTTTCTGGTCATCCTCTGTAGGGTCTGTTGTGTCTTTTACATCCGTGGTGTCTGTTGTATCTGTGGTATCTTTTTTCTCTTCTGTGTTCTCATTTTTTCCAGAATCCCCTGTACCATCAAGAATGGTAGCACCAGGCATCATCTCACCAAAAGTTTCGTTCAGTTTTCCAGTATCATCTGAGGAATCTGCGGTCTGCACATTGTCAGATGCTGCATCCTCACCATTATCAGAATTTGTACTCTCTATGCTATCTGCGGCTGTATCTGAACCTGTATCAGCTTTTGACTCTTCTGCAGCTGTATATGAACTTGTATCAGCTTTTGACTCTTCTGCAGCTTCCTCCTGAATATCTTCAGAATCTACAGTTTCTTCCATTGCAGGAGCCGCTGCTTCTGTTTTTTCTGCCGGGGTTGTAATTCCCGCAGCAGCTTCGGTGTTGTCTTCAGATTTTGCTTCATTAGAAGCCGGAGTGCTCTCGATAGTTTCTTCTTTCTTATCTGCTTCACTGTTCTGCTTGTTTTCCGCATTCTCAGTCTGATCTTCTGTCTTCCCTGAAGTTTCTGAATCATTCTGCTGATTCTCACCTGGAACTGCCGCATCATCAGATTTTATATCTGTATCTTTATTGTCAAAAGTTGTGTCGTCCGGGACAGATGCTTCACTGCTCTCGTCACCTGTTTCCACATCTGCAGCAGTATCAGAAGGCTGATCTTCAGAACTCTCTTCTATGCTGCTGACAACAACTGTGATCTTACCTTTCACAACTTTTTTCTCAGAATCCCATCCGGAAATATAAGAAAGATCCACGTCTGCTGCTGGTTTAAATACTACTTCGCAGGTCTGCACTCTTTTATCCGGTATATAAGAATCATCCGCCCAGGAAAGCGTTCCATAATCACTTTTCGGCAATGTCACCTCCGAAAGAGCAATCGGCTGATCAATTGTGATATTATCCGGAATCAGACTGGATTTCTCAAGTCTGGTCTCTGTATTCTGCCCCCATGCAACTACTGGATAAACCTGTCCTGTCATAAGTACTGCTGTCATCGCAGCTGCCGCAAGTAATGATACGCTTTTTCTGTACATAACGTTTTTCTTCTTTTTCATCCTGGCACCTCTGTCATAATATGTATATTAAATGTAACTGCCCACATCCCTAGAGCCTGTTTGAAAAATCATTCCCGCAATCTGCACGCCCCACTTTGCGGGAGATTTCACCCGAATTCAGTTGCCGTAGCCCGCTACGGCGCCCTCATTCGAGCGAAATCTCCCACAAATTGTGACGCACATCTTGCAGAAAGCCTTTTTCAAACACACTCTAGCCAAATCCACATCAATCATAAAATCTATATAATCCAAAGGCAGTACAACTGTCCAAAATCAATCTAAAATTATAAACAGGTGAATTTTCACACTGTGATTCACAGTAGTTATTCAGCCCTTAACCTACACTATATCAAATCTTTACTCTTTTGTAAATATTTTGTAATAATTTATTTTTTTACCGAACTGAATTATAACACAGTTCTTCTTTTTTCGACACCCCTAATTCCACTTTTTTCGTTACTTTTCGCAATCCATAAACTCAAAGTACTGTTCATTCCGTGACCAGTAACGCGCTTCGCGATGCACAGAAAAACGAACCTTCTTGTGACAAGCACAAGAAGTAGCGTTTGCTACGCAAACTTAATTCTCGGGTTTTCTGTGAACTTTGTTCACAAAAAACACCTCGCGGAACGTTACCAGGAACAGTAACAACTCAAATGCTTTTTCCTTGCATTTTAAGCCTGAATCATGTATATTCTTTTTAATACATAAAAAAAGGAGTGAATATAGTTTGGATTCAAGTGTTCCTATACAGGCGGTCACCATACTGATTCTGGTGCTGTTGTCCGCCTTCTTTTCCTCTGCGGAGACATCCATGACGGCTGCCAACCGCATTCGGATCCATTCCCTGGCTGAACAGGGAAACAAGCGAGCCATTATCCTGGAGAAAATAATTTCCAATTCTGGAAAAATGCTCAGTACAATTTTAATCGGAAACAACATTGTAAACATTGCAGCCTCTTCCCTTGCTACCACTTTTACCATGAAAGTATTTGGAAGCATGTATATCGGCGTGGCTACCGGCGTTATGACATTGCTGGTACTTCTGTTTGGCGAGATCACCCCGAAGACCATTGCCACACTGAAAGCGGATGATCTGGCGCTCACCTATGCCAGACCTATATATGCGCTTATGACAGTACTGACCCCGGTTATTTACATTGTGGGAAAACTGGCTAACGGCATTCTTTTTCTCCTTCGTGTTGACCCCAATGCGAAGAAAGACACCATCACAGAACATGAGCTTCGTTCTATGGTAAATGTAGGACAGGAAAACGGTGTTATCGAGCGGGAAGAAAAGCAGATGATCTACAATGTGTTTGATTTCGGTGATTCTGCTGCCAAAGATGTAATGATTCCCAGAATTGACATGACTTTTATTGACGTGGATTCCACTTATCAGGAACTTATGGATATTTTTAAAGAAGATATGCACACCCGTTTTCCTGTTTATGAGGATAACACAGACAATGTGATTGGAATTATCAATATTAAGGATCTTCTTCTCTATCCGGAAAATGAACCGTTTTCTATCCGTAAGATTCTCCGTGAGCCTTATTTCACTTATGAATATAAGCGTACCACAGATCTTATGATGGAAATGAGAAAAGCTTCCGTAAACCTTGCAATTGTTCTCGACGAATACGGCTCCACTGCCGGTCTTGTCACTCTTGAGGATCTTCTGGAGGAAATCGTAGGTGAAATCCGTGATGAATATGACGAAGATGAGGAAGAACCGATCCGTGAGATTCAGCCTGGACGGGAGTATGAAGTTCTTGGTTCTGCCAAACTGGATGATGTCAACGAAGCACTGGGTACCAAACTTGAATCAGAGGACTACGATTCTGTAGGCGGATATATTATTGAACAGCTTGACTGCCTCCCACGCGAGGGCGAATCTGTCACTTTGGAAGACGGCATGCATCTTGTTGTAGATGAACTGGATAAGAACCGTATTGAACTGGTGCATATCTGGCTGCCAGAGCATAAAGAAAATCCAGAAGCTGCTGACGCATAAATGAATCTGTCATACTGCTGATTTTTTCATAATCTGCAAGCCTGCAAATGCCGGTATTTCCGGTAGATTTCAATTGTAAAAATCCGAATGTTTCCAAAACGGATCATTCGGATTTTTCTTATCTCACCGATTTCCCAGCATTAAACAAAACTGCTTGACAATCCTGTCTATTTCGCCGGTAACAGCCTCCACACCAGTTTCTGTTTCTCTCCAGTTCTCCCTGGTAATTCCATCCGGGCAGGCCGGACATACCATAATTACCGTCTCCGGATATAAAAGCTGATAATACATCAGTGATCTTCTGGCATGGTAAGTTTTGCAGCACAGAATCGCTTTTTTCACCTGAATTTTGTGAAGGTCTGTCACCTGCCTGGAAAAAATTGCATTTTCATAGGTAAAGGTAGCCTGATTCTCCATCAGAATAGCCTCTTCCGGAACTCCGTTTTTCAAAAGTACATTTTTCAGGAATTCCCATTCCGTCTCATAATCTCCGCCATATATTTCTTTTTTTGACTGCACACCTGCAAATTTGCCAAGTGTAATACTGTATCTTCCGCTTGGCAAAATATAGGGGGCATATCCTTCTCTATATAAAGAAGCTGCTTTTTCTGCCATATC
The DNA here is from genome assembly GCF_040908885.1 of Ruminococcus sp. RTP21358st1_G6_RTP21358_211008. NCBI lineage: Bacteria > Bacillati > Bacillota > Clostridia > Eubacteriales > Oscillospiraceae > Ruminococcus > Ruminococcus sp. RTP21358st1_G6_RTP21358_211008. The sequence goes on along the minus strand of NZ_JBDGDM010000066.1, from coordinate 10,776 downwards.
CGGGAAACCATTTCCCGGCACGAAAATGATATCTGCTTTTTCCGGCTGGCTCTCGGCAAAAACAAACTCCTCCACATTTTTCATAAATTCATTATAATTCACGCTTTTGTTCCTTCTTTCTGCCAGAGGACTTTCCCCTGCACTTATGATTTTCCATTATAACTTTTTTTCCTGCTTTTTTCTACTTTCTTTTCACTTCGTCACAATCAACGTACAGTACCCATCCTCCCGCAATTTCTGTTCCATACGGATAGCATTATCCAGCTGTAAAAATGCACCTACCTGAACCTTATAAAGTTCTCCATCCTGCAAAATATATGCCGGATAACCTTTTTCCTGAAGCAAGTAAAGCATTCGATCCGCATTTTCCCGTTTGCGAAAAGCTCCAGTCTGTACACGGTAATACAAAGGTTCTTCACCCTGCTGCTGATCCAGAGTTCCAAGAATCGCCCCGGCAATAGCCTGCGCGATCTCAGCATTTTTTTCATCATAAAGCTGATTATCTTTGTCAGAATTTAAAAATCCGGTTTCAATAAGCAACGCCGGCATTTTTGTTTTTCGCAGCACAACAAGGCCCGGTCTTGCCTGAACTCCAATTTCACGGAATCCCAATTCGCCCAGAGCACCTACAATATTCTGTGCCATTTCATACTTAATTCCGTTTTTATCATAAACCAGCACTTCTACACCATTATACTGATTCACCTCAGGGCTGCTGTTCCTGTGAAAAGAGATAAAAAAATCCACTTTTGCCTCATTTGCCAGCCTTGCCCGCTCAAAAGGAGAAATGTAATCATCTGTAGTTCTTGTATATAAAACATCAACTCCGTTTTCAGACAGAATTCTTCCAACCTCCATAGCCAGAGCAAAATTGTCATCTTTCTCTCTGCGCCCTTTATATACCGCTCCCGGGTCGTTGCCGCCATGCCCGGCGTCAATCATAATAGAATATGGCATGTCAAAATTTCCTTTTCAACTACTATTTCTCTATTAGGATATGTAAAAAAATTACAAAAGCGACTTGACTTTTACGCTTTAAAGCGGTATTATTTTGTGCAGGCAATACTTTAAAGCAGAAAAAGCACTTTAAAACACGAAAACACTTTTTAAGGAGGAAATAAAATATGAAAAGAAAGGTTTTGTCAGTAATTCTGACCGGAGCTATGGTAGCAGGTCTTGCAGGTACAGTAACCGTACACGCTGAAGAGCAGAAAACATACAATATTGGTATCTGCCAGTTAGTTCAGCACGAAGCACTGGATGCAGCAACACAGGGATTTGAAGATGCAGTAAAAGAAGGTCTTGGCGAAGAAAACGTAACATTTGATGAGCAGAATGCACAGGGTGATTCCGCAACATGTAGTACGATCATCAACAACTTCGTATCCAGTAACGTAGACCTTATCCTTGCAAATGCTACTGCTTCTCTTCAGGCAGCTGCTGCCGGAACAAGCGATATCCCGATTCTTGGAACTGCAGTTACAGAGTATGGCGTAGCTCTTGACCTTACAGATTTTGATGGTACTGTAGGCGGCAATATTTCCGGTACCTCAGACCTTGCTCCTCTCGACCAGCAGGCAGCAATGCTGAATGAACTTTTCCCGGATGCTAAGACTGTAGGACTTCTGTACTGCTCCGCAGAACCAAACTCCCAGTATCAGGTTGATACGGTGAAGGCAGCTCTTGAAGATCTTGGATACACTTGCGAATACTACGCATTCTCTGACTCCAACGATATTTCTTCTGTTGTAACAAATGCAGTTGCAGACAGTGACGTTATCTATGTTCCTACCGATAACACAGCAGCTTCCAACACAGAGCTGATCAACAACATCTGCCTTCCGGCAAAGGTTCCGGTAATCGCAGGTGAAGAAGGAATCTGCTCCGGATGCGGTGTTGCTACACTTTCCATCAGCTACTATGATCTTGGAAAAGCAACTGGTGAAATGGCAGTTAAAATTCTGAAAGATGGTGAAGATATCTCTACAATGCCAATCGAATATGCACCAAACTTCACAAAAGAATACAATGCAGACATCTGTGCTGAGCTGGGAATTGAAGTTCCGGATGACTATGTTGCAATCGGTGCTGACGCAGAATAATTACTGGTTTATAACATATGCAGTAATGCACAATAAAAATTTTCATATTTGTTTGACAGTTAATTTAGACATTCAGTTGCTTTTAGAGCTTGTCAAAAGACTCTGACAGTAATCAACACAGACAGCGGGAAGGGAAGCCTCTCTCGCTGTTTGTGTCGTTTCTGAAGGAATGTATTTTTAAGTATATTTTATGCATAATTATGCATAAAATAGCATTTCTTCCAAAATGAATATTTCTGTTTACGCAAATAACAAAAAGCCAGTTACTCCACATACAAAACACTATAAAGATTCCAGTAACTGTCTTTTTCAAACATTTGTCCACAAAACAAATGTTGATGTTCACACAGTGAACACCAGAGTGTATTTGTAAAAGGCTTTCTGCAAGATGTGTGTCACAATTTGTGGAAGATTTTGTCCGGGTGAGGTCGTCGTAACGGGCTACGACAACCGAATTCAGGCAAAATATACCGCACAGTGGGGCGTACAAATTGCGAAAATGTTTTTTCAAACACGCTCCAGCAAACAAATCACGCATGCAGGAGGATAAAGACATGCAAATTGCAAACTTAATCATGGCACTTCCGGGTGCCGCTGCCCAGGGTCTGATCTGGGGTATTATGGCTATTGGCGTATATCTTACATTCCGTGTCCTTGACATCGCCGATCTGACCGTAGACGGTACCATGTGTACCGGAGGTGCTGTCTGCGTCATGATGATGACCAGCGGACATAACGTATGGGTATCTCTTTTAGTTGCCACTTTGGCTGGTATGACAGCTGGTCTTGTTACCGGTATTTTCCATACCTTTATGGGAATCCCGGCCATCCTTGCCGGAATCCTGACACAGCTTTCCCTGTACTCTGTTAACCTGAAAATCATGGGAAAAGCAAACCAGGCTATCAACGTTGATAAATACCCGATCCTGATTTCCTTACGCCGTATAAAAAATGTACCGATCACTCAGAACACAATTCTTATCGTCGCTTTATTTATTGTTGTGATCATCGCAGTTCTTTACTGGTTTTTCGGAACAGAGCTTGGATGTTCCCTCCGTGCTACCGGATGCAATCCAAACATGTCCCGTGCACAGGGTATCAACACTGATTTTTGCAAAGTACTTGGACTTATGATTTCCAACGGACTTGTTGCTCTTTCCAGCGCCTTGCTTGCACAGTATCAGGGATTTGCAGACGTCAATATGGGACGTGGTGCTATCGTAATCGGACTTGCTGCTGTTATTATCGGCGAAGCGATTTTCAGCCGTATTTTCCGCAATTTCGCGCTCCGTCTTCTGGCCGTAGCATTTGGTTCCATTCTCTACTATCTGGTTCTCCAGACTGTTATCTGGATGGGTATCGACACTGACCTTCTGAAAATGCTGTCTGCACTTGTAGTTGCTGTCTTCCTGGCAGTGCCTTACTGGAAGGGAAAATATTTCGCAAAACCAGCAAAACGCGGAGGTAAGAACAATGCTTGAGATCAAAAACATATATAAAACCTTTAATCCAGGAACCATCAACGAAAAGGTGGCTCTGAACGGGCTTTCCCTGAAATTAAATGAAGGCGACTTTGTTACTGTCATCGGCGGCAATGGTGCCGGAAAATCCACAATGCTGAACGCAGTTGCCGGTGTATGGCCAGTAGACGAGGGACAGATCATCATTGACGGAACAGATGTCACCAAACTTTCCGAGTACAAGCGAGCAGCTTATCTGGGACGTGTATTCCAGGATCCCATGACCGGAACTGCTGCTACCATGGGTATTGAAGAAAACCTTGCTCTTGCAAAACGCCGCGGAAAAACAAGATTTCTTCGTTCTGGTATTACAAAAGCCGAACGTGAAGAGTACAAAGAGCTTCTGAAGATCCTGAATCTTGGTCTTGAGGATCGTCTTACCTCTAAGGTAGGTCTTCTTTCCGGAGGTCAGAGACAGGCACTTACGCTTCTCATGGCAACCCTTCAGAAGCCAAAGCTTCTCCTTCTTGATGAGCATACCGCAGCCCTTGACCCCAAAACAGCTGCCAAGGTGCTGGATATCACAGACAGGATTGTCAACCGCGATCACCTTACTACACTGATGATCACACATAACATGAAGGACGCCATTGCTCACGGCAACCGCCTGATCATGATGATGAACGGAAAAATCATTCTTGATATCCAAGGAGAAGAAAAGAAAAAGCTTACCGTAAAACAGCTTCTTGATAAATTTGAGGAAGCCAGCGGAGAAGAGTTCTCCAACGATTCCGCAATTCTCGGATAGAAATTCATAATTTGGTTTTTAGAAACTGCAGCAGATTGGTTTACAATCTGACTGCAGTTCTTTTTTGCAATCAAAATTTCTGCCGAAAACACCCATTGTACAAAAAGTCCGAAAATGACGTAACTACACTTGTTTCTATCTGTTTATCCGTTCTCTTCACTGTCAGATTTCAACTTGTTTAAATCAATAAATACGGTGCCTTTATACATCAGAAAATCTCCGGTCTCTCTACAATATCTGTATATTTTGTCCGTGAGAAAATCTTCTTCCGGAGTTGCCTCCCGCAAAGTTTCTCTCAAAACATTTTCAAGATCCTCCGGATAGGAATGATCAGCGTTGTGGATCATCACCTCATGAATGCTCGTAAAAACCATATAGAAATCTGCATCCATCAGATCTGCAAGCCTTTTGGCCACGCCTGGCAAGAATATTGCAACGGCTCCGTTTGTCCTTCTGGCAGTGCTCAGACAGCTTCCGATGCTGTCCCTTGTCAGATAGAATTCATGGTTCAGATCCATGAAGCATTCTCCATCATAATCTGGATTGTAGACCAGTTTTTCCCAATAAAAAATTCTAGGCGGCGAAATAAAATACGTGTTTAGAAGAGCTGCGTCAAAAACTGTCTTTTCATCCTTTCCCCATTCTTTTATGTTATCCATGCGTATTTTCATGCTGCTGATCCGGCCATCCAAATTTCCCACCTGCATGTATAGCACAAGTGCAATATCGCCCACTACACGGTATACTGCCTTCGACAGTTCCCGTTCATGGCGTTCTACATTAAGTGCTCGGATAAAAAGATCATTTTTCACCTTTTCATAGTTATTCAGATTTTTGGTTTTCTCAAAAAATCCAGCTGTTTTTAATTTACGTATTTCACTTTCCACTGTTTTTGCAATCTGTTCCAGTGAAACACCATCCTCATAATCCTCAAAAAGCTCTTCCGTGTGAATTCCGCAGACTTCTTTTCCCACTGAAGACGCATTGCACTCTACAAACAGCCGGTCGCCGTTTGGTGTCATGCCATTTTCGTCCCGTTCTTCAAAGTAAATCTGTTTCTCATTAAGTCCAAGCCGTTCCATTAGAGATTGGCGCAGACTCTCCACAAATACCTCATACTCTCTGCTCATATATAATTCCTTTCTTGATAAAAACGGGCGAAATGCCCTAACGAATACTGACCTTGCTGTGCACTGCAAATGATCCGTATTTGAAATAAAAGATGGAAGCAGATATTTAGAAATAGATAAGGCTTCCATTTGAGTTGCTGTATGGATAGTATATAAGATATGAATGTGTTTGTAAAGGATTTTCTATCGACAATTTTCCCTTGCAATAAAAGCTGTTATTACTGTTCACGACCTTCACAGCAGCACGCTTCGCGATGCACAGAAATCATGTTCACATGATTTCGCGCTGTAATTCTCGTATTTGCTTTAAACTTTGTTCACCAAAAAAACTCCTCGCGAGACGTTAACAGTGAATAGCAACAAGCTGTGATGGTTGTTTTCTTTATTCATAGAAAACATTTTATAAATATTGCCAGTATAAACAACAAAGGGCCTGCCGTAAATACGGCAGACCCATAAATAATCTTAAATGATTATGCCTGAGGACCAGCTGCAACAAGTGCTTTACCAGCTGCATTTCCTTCATATTTCTTGAAGTTCTTAACGAAACGATCTGCAAGATCTTTTGCTTTAACTTCCCACTCAGAAGCATCAGCGTATGTGTCACGAGGATCAAGGATACCTGTGTCAACGCCTGTAAGCTCTGTAGGAACCTCAAAGTTAAAGAATGGAATCTTCTTAGTCGGTGCTGTTAAGATAGCGCCGCTGAGGATTGCATCGATAATACCACGAGTATCTTTGATGGAGATACGTTTTCCGGTTCCATTCCATCCTGTATTAACCAGGTATGCTTTTGCTCCGCTCTTCTCCATTTTCTTAACCAGCTCTTCAGCGTATTTTGTCGGATGCAGTTCAAGGAATGCCTGTCCGAAGCAAGCTGAGAATGTAGGTGTAGGCTCTGTGATTCCACGCTCTGTACCAGCAAGTTTAGCTGTGAATCCAGACAGGAAGTAGTACTGAGTCTGCTCTGGTGTCAGAATAGATACTGGAGGAAGTACTCCGAATGCATCTGCGGAAAGGAAGATAACATTCTTAGCAGCCGGTGCGGAAGAAATCGGGCGAACGATTTTCTCAATGTGGTTGATTGGATAAGATACACGAGTGTTCTCTGTAACGCTCTTATCAGCGAAATCAATCTTTCCTTCTGCGTCAAGTGTAACGTTCTCAAGAAGAGCATTTCTCCTGATTGCATTGTAAATATCCGGCTCAGAATCCTTGTCAAGGTTGATAACCTTAGCATAGCAGCCTCCCTCGAAGTTGAACACTCCGTTGTCGTCCCAGCCGTGCTCATCATCACCGATAAGGAGTCTCTTAGGATCTGTAGAAAGTGTAGTCTTACCTGTTCCTGAAAGGCCGAAGAAGATAGCGGTGTTCTCACCGTTCATATCTGTATTTGCAGAGCAGTGCATGGAAGCGATGCCCTTAAGCGGCAGATAGTAGTTCATCATGGAGAACATACCCTTCTTCATCTCTCCGCCATACCATGTATTGACGATAACCTGCTCACGGCTTGTAATGTTGAACATTACAGCTGTCTCAGAGTTAAGACCTAATTCTTTGTAGTTCTCTACTTTAGCCTTGGAAGCGTTGTAAACAACGAAATCTGGCTCGAAGTCTTTCAGTTCTTCTTCTGTAGGCTGGATGAACATGTTTGTTACAAAGTGTGCCTGCCAAGCAACCTCAACGATGAAACGGATTGCCATACGGGTATCTTTGTTAGCACCGCAGAATGCATCAACTACGAAAAGTCTCTTGTCGGAGAGCTCTTTCTTAGCGATCTCTTTCACTGCTTCCCATGCTTCCTGTGATGCAGGATGGTTATCATTCTTATATTCGTCAGATGTCCACCATACGGTGTCTTTAGAATTCTCATCCATTACGATATATTTGTCTTTAGGAGAACGTCCGGTATAAATACCTGTCATAACGTTAACAGCGCCAAGCTCGCTGACCCGTCCTTTTTCAAAGCCCTCAAGACCTGGTTTGGTCTCCTCTTCAAATAACATTTCATAAGAGGGGTTGTAAACAATTTCTGTAGTTCCGGTAATACCATACTTTGTTAAATCGATTTTTGCCATCTTACACTTAACCTCTTTTCTCTAAAATGGAATTCATCTGCGAATGCAGATTTATAGCTTCAGTCCGCATCTCACCGTAATACATATCAAAGAATATTACTTGCGGTCACAGCCTCTATGGTACAAAACCAAAGGAATGGAACCGGATTGATTCCCTTTTTCCTTATCCTATATTATACATATCTGAGGGATAAAATCAACACAATTTTCCGTTTTTTTGTATTTTTGTTAAAGTTTTATCATATAGAAAACACGCCTCTGACATTTTATGAGACGTGTTTTCTAATGATATTTTTATTGCATTAGAACGTCATTGCGAAATTCTTAAATTGAGGTTATTGTAGTCCTGTTGAATAAAATTGTCACTAGAATAGGGAATAGAAAATGTTCAAAACGCACATTTTTGCATTGTTTTTTTTGTTTTTACTATTTTTATTTCATCATTACGTTTATCATATTGCGTATACTCTTCCAACCTATATCTTCTCATTTTTCTCCAGATACGCAAGAAATCCTTCGCAGCCTTCTACTACATCTCTATAAGTAGATTCAAAATCCCCCGTATACCACGGATCAGCAATATCTCTGGGATTATCTGAATAATCCAGTAAGAGCTTCACTTTCCCTTCCGGATCCTTTCCTACAATTCGCAAGATATTCCGAATGTTTCTCTCTTCCATTCCCAGAATATAATCATATTTTCCATAATCTGCTTTGGTGATCTGTACCGCTCTTTTCCCCTCGCAGGAAATCCCATGCTTTGCCAATTCCCGCTTTGCCGGCGGATAAACCGGATTCCCGATTCCATTCCAGATTTCCTCTGTACTGGTGGCTGCAGACGCAATGTAAAATTTAGCCTTGATGCCTCGTTTCGTAACCATATCCTTCATAACGAATTCAGAAATTGGGCTGCGGCAGATATTGCCGTGGCAGACAAATAGCACACTTATCATTGCTTAAAACTCCTTGAAATGCTGTATTTACGCTGTTTACAGGCATTTTCCGATAATCTTCAATCCTGTCATTTTCCTGTATATCACAGCATAAATTCGTATATTTTCTTATCCAAATTTAGTAACTTCTTAGTAATAACCAGCCTGGAAAACAGGCTTTCTAAGAACCTTATAATCAGATTATTTTTAATTCTTTTTTCTATTATTTTATCATACTATGCCAGTTTTGCAATCCTATTCATCTCTTCTTTTGCATCAATTAATCCCAGATGCGTATATACATTTAACGTAACCCCTATATCAGAATGTCCCATTAAATATTGGAGTGCTTTCGGATTCATTCCAGCTTTCGCCATATTGGAACAATATGTATGCCTACATACATGAGGCGTGATCTTTGGCATTTGTTCCTCATGAGTACGATTATACTTTCCTAACGCCCACTGAAAATGTTTTTCCCAATGGAGTGCTACCTCAGGCATATCTTTTTTATCCAGGAATAAAAATCGACTATATCCATCTATAATCGGCTCAACCCTTACTTTTTTACGGTTTTTCACAATCTGTTCAAAACATTCATAAACTTCATCTGTCATCGGCAACATTCGTGTTCCACTTGAAGTTTTGGTATCTTCAATGACGTACTGCATTCCTCTGGTTCTCTGAAGCTGATGATTCACATTGATTTTTCTCTCCTGAAGATCAATATCTTTCACTGTCAATCCACAAAACTCAGAAATACGAAGTCCAGTCTTAAACAAAATAAACATTCCATTATAGTATTTTGAGTAATGGTCATCATTTCGGATAAACTCCAGAAATAACTCTTCCTGTTCTTTTGTAATTGCCTGTCTTGTAACACTGTCATTTACGACAACTGTACATAATTGAAATTCAAAAGGATTCTTGCGCAGTAAATCATCTTCAACTGCCATCTGAAATGCAGGTCTTACAATTCCACGCACACTGTGAATGGAACTGTATCCTCTTCCATCTGCTTGCAGCTTAATAAACCATGCTTTTGCATCCGACAATTTTATTTTATCTATTCTTCTGGTTCCGAATTCTTCTTTTTTTATTATATTGATCACAAAATCATAGTTCGCCTGAGTATTATGACGAACCCCCTTTTTTTGTCCAATATATTTTTGAACCAAATCCAAAACTGTTAAATTTCCTCCGTAAGGTACTATACCATCATGTAAATCTCTTTGGATATTTTTTTCTTTTTCCCTTAGAGCTAAGCATGGTCTGCATCCAGTTGGCAGAGAATCTGTTGGCTCTAATTTCCAACTATACAAAAACTTCTGCTTTCCATAACAATCTGTATATACAAACGCATATCTTCCATCTTTTCTCTGACTTTCTCCGTTTCGTAAAATTCGACCTTTTTTATCTCGTCGTTTTTGGTCACGTTTTGTTTTACCCAAACGTCTTCGCCCCTTTCTACGAAGAAGCCCTAGCACGATATAGGTATTATATCATACCAGGGCTAACATTTCCACTTTAAAGTGCTAAATTGTTCGTATATTTTTTACAAAGACGTAGTCTGATCCAGAAAGGCCTCAAATTTCTTACGGTTAATCAATGACTTACACCCCACCTGGACTGTAAAGCAACATTCTGAATTTAGATGTTCCGAAATAAGCATCCTTATTTTCTTTTCACCTATTCCGAAATATTGCACTGCTTCATCCACCGTAAGCATATATTTTTCCCAAATTGGAATCTTACCTTTTTCAATTTTAATCGCCACTCTTCTCTCCTCCTTTTCTCTTTGGACAAAACATTTTTATCTGCCCATGACAATTTACAATTTTATACACTGTCATCGGCAGATAAAATTACAATACAGGTGGCAGTTCAGTACTCTGCCCACATCGGTTTTGCACCGTCATTAAATATGACCAGATTTTTTCTGGAAGTATCATTATCACAGATATGCTTCGTCGCCCTGTGCAGCTGCTACACATTTTGTCAAATTCTTCTCGCTCCATACCTTTACTTCAATGTTATATTTCAGCATTTCCTCGTATTTACTCCATTAACAGAGCAGATATATCATGGCGGATTTACCTAGTGGCTCTACATATCTTCACGTCCTGTATGTAAAACAATATACAATTTTCAAGGTACAAAAATTCCTGAAGGGGAAAAGGAATCTATATTAAATACTCCCTTTACTGATTACTTTTCCTTACATATGATTTCGTATCAAATCCCAAGGTCTTAGTAATCAGTTTTG
>NZ_JBDGDM010000065.1:0-20407 GCF_040908885.1 Ruminococcus sp. RTP21358st1_G6_RTP21358_211008 | reverse complement strand
TATTTTTACTATTTAGTTTTCAAGGAACAGATGAGCCAATATAACTGGCTTAAGTTGACACTATATTGCTAGCATTGCACCCTAATACTCAAAAGTAAATTCCTGGGTTTCGGTCGCACGCACATATCCGTCTGGTGCATAGATTTCTTTCAGGTAATACTTGGCACGGATCGGAAGATCCGCAATAAAGTGGAGCCATCCGCTTTCATCTGTAGTCTTCAACTCAATGATGGTATCCTTCTCAATCAGTACTTTACCACCTGCAGATGTAATGTCCTCCGCTGCAAAAAGTCCAAAGATAGCGCCGGAAAGAACCTTGTCACTGTCTTTTTCTTTCTTTAAGACATTTACCTGTACTTTCTGACGACGGTTCTGCCAGTCTGCACTATAGGTTACAACCGGAGTGTCCTGATCACGGTAGGTAAGATCCACGTATCTTGGCTCGTCGTCTAATACATATCCATAGGAGGTTTCTTTTTCGACAATATAATATTTGCCAAGCGGCAGATTGTCCAGTTCTGCTATACCTGTTCCATCAGTCGTAATGGTACCCACCAGCTGATCTTTTGTATAATAATTTTCGCTCACACCATCTGCTGCACGGATATCCTCGGCGGCGTACACATTAAAGGAAACATCTGTCAGACTTCCAGTTACATAACTGAAGAAATGCTCCACTACACCTTTGGCATTATCAAGCAGGGTAACATCGTCCAAGAATTCACCTTTTTTATTTACCAGCAGGCGTGCAATGGGAACCTCATCTTCCATCCTTACCTTCTGAACCTCTGCGGTATCGGAAATCTGAAAGGTGATATCTGTTGTGCGTAAATAGCCATACGGCGCAATCTGCTCCCGAAGATTATAAGTCTCTCCAACTTTTAAGCCTTTTATTACATGTGGTTTGTCCTTTACAGATGTCCAGGAATCCACTACTTCGCCCTTCTTATTCAGGATAAGTAAGGAAGCACCGTCCAGCTCCACACCGGTAGTCACATCTGCTTTTGTGATTTCAACAGTCGTTGGCTGGTTTTTCTTTGTAGCAGATAATTTTACCACCTTAACATCCTGTCCCTGGTAACTGGCATCAAATTCTATAATTTCATCAGAAGATACATAACCTTCCGGTGCCTGCAGTTCTTTCACATAATACTTTCCAAGAGGCAGATCAAGGGTAAACTGTGCCAGTCCGTTTTTATCACTCATGACCTTCTGAAGCAGGGTATCCGCCTTTACGATCACCTTATCACCTGATAAAATGTCATTTTTGTTATAAATCCCAAATTCGGCACCTTCCAGTTTTTTACCATTTTCGCCATCCTCTTTCACTACTTTAAGATCTACCTTCTGGCGCTTATTGGAAAATTCCACGGTTTCTTCCACGACCGGCGTATCCTGGTCTTTATACAGGAAAGTAATTTCCTTGCTTTCAGAATTAAGTACAAAACCAGTTGGAGCTTTGGTTTCCTTTACGAGGTAAGTTCCAAGGGGAAGATCGGTCAAAACTGCTTCTCCCTTCTCATCCGTTGTAACCTTCCGGATCAGAGTATCTTTTGCATAAATAACAACACGGTTACCCTGTTCATCCACCTGGTGGTCCGGAGTATAAATATCCTCGGCTGCGAAAACTGCAAACTCAGTACCAGAAAGGGAAGTTTCTTCATATGCAAAATCCTTTTTAAAAGACTTTAAAGTTTCCCCGGACTTATGGATGATGAGCTTTCCTTTTGCCGGATGGTTCTCATAGACAACCGTAATGATTGCATCCCCAGTTGTAGAATCCATCTGGTAAGCAGTGTTGCTGTCCACCTTGATTTCTACATAATTGGTATTCTGGGTATAGCCATCCGGGGCCATTACTTCCTCGATCCGGTAGTTGCCGCATTTAAGAGCACTTGGCAGGATTAGATAACCATTTTCATCAGTAAAATAGGATTTATGGGTAACGGTACTTGGATAAGTTGTGGTCTGCTCCACGTATTTTCCTTCATCCAGGTCATAGATTTTAAACTCGGTGTTTGCAACCAGGACCGGCTTCTTGGTTTCATCATCCTGTTTAATGATTTTTAGTTTTGCAGAAAATTCTCCGTCTAAAAGGACCCGCCAAACCTGTGGCTCTGACTTATTTTCGCTGATTATAACCGTAAAATCAGCAACTGGTTTGAAATTATGCGGTGTTGTAGTTTCCCTTACCACATAAGTTCCATATGGAAGTGGGATTGTGCAGGCATAGCCTTTTTCGTCCGTAAAGATCTCGGTCTTTCCATCTTCTGTCAGTACTACGGGAACGGCATTTGCAAAATCATAGGAACCATCCTCTTTTGTACTTAAGCTGCTTGCGAGATAAGCGGAAAATCCGGCGCCTTTTAACAGATCGGCATCTGTTTTTCCGTTATTTGCAGCCTTAATCAACTGGAACGGCTGTTTTTTCACATTCTCGGCAACTGTAATGGTACAATTGATTTCTTTCACCTGGTCACCTTCATAGCTGCCTTCCACATCATGCTCTTCTTCATCCAGGACATAACCTGCAGGCGGAGTAATCTCTTTTACATAGTATTTTCCAGGATAGAGACCGGATACACTTGCATTTCCAGCTTTGTCGGTGGTAAGTGTAGCAACCTGGGCGTCTTTTGGATAAAGGACACCGCTGCTGCCATCCGGGTAACCAATTGCGTCCCTTGCATAAAGTCCATAAACAGCACCTTCTAAAGTTGCATCTCCCTGTGCGTTCTTTCCCGTCTCACTGTCTTCCTTTGTAAGATGGATATTCACACGGACGCGTTCATCTGTAAAAGTATGTGTAAATTCTATCTTTTTCTCTTTGTCCCCTGCATAATTAAATGCAAAGGAATAAACATCAGAAGTATTTAACACGTACATCTGGGGTGCCTGAAGTTCTTTGATATAGTAGGAATTGTTAACCGGAAGGTCTGCGGTATAACCTGCTTTTCCATCCGTACCAGTAGCCACCTTTTCAATCAGGGTGTCTTTTCTGACGATCACATTCCCGTCTGCAGATACAATATCATTTCCTGCATACATTCCAAAAACAGCACCTGCAAGTGGCTGTGTGGTTTCCCCATCCTGTTTTACCAAAGATACGGAGGCTTTTTGTCTGTCGTTGGTAAAGGTAACCGTGCTAAAAGATACTTCTTCGTTTTCGCCGGCAGCTGATAAGGTTACGGTTTTGGATTCACCGGTGCAGATGAGTTTGTCCGGGGCCTGTGTCTCGGTTACCACGTAGGTTCCTATGTTTAAGTTATCAAGGGTTGCACTTCCGTCTTCACCGGTTGTCAGACCTTCTTTTACAAGGGCACCATTTTTGTAAACGGTAGAGCCATCTGCTGCCACAATGTCAGCACCAGCATACACGTTATATACCGCACCTTTTTGTCTTCGTACCTCATAGTGGAAAGTTACCTTTTCCTCCGTCACATCTGCCCCTGTTAATACCTCGCCCTCTTTGTAAACGGTAAGGGAAGCCTTTTTCTCATCATCCAACAATTCCTGGGTAACTTTGCTTCCCATCACAAGCGTCACACCATGGGCGGTGGCATCCACAAGGTAACCCGTTGGTCCGGTGATTTCCTTTAAATAAACCACATCCTGGGTTTTGTCAATAGTGACAGAAGAAACGCCGTTTGCATCCGTTGGCGGCATTTCTACAATTAAATCCTGGCAGGCTTCATCACCATACACGCCATAAACCGCGCCAGCTAAAAGGGCATTGGAACCTCTGTCTTTTTTTATGATTTCAATAGTTGCCTGCTGAAGCCAAGTAACGGAAAAATCCACGTATTTCTCATCGTCCACACCCTCGCCGAATACCAGGGCCAGGTTCTGGGTATCAGTACCAGTGGTTACTTTATATGCGGAAAAATCCTTCGTAATATAACCCTTCATAGTGGATTTCCAGGAACCCGCAACGGCTGCGGCCTGATTCAGGGGTGCGGATAAATAAAACGTTGTTCCACCATACACCTTTACCTTAGCACCACCTTCGCTTGTTTCACCGGTATCCACGTTATGAAATACCACACCGGCCGGAAGCTTCATGGTAATGTTCTGCAGGGTATCTGCCTTAAACTTGATTTCTTCGGTGCGCTGCTCACTTCCATCAATGTAAGCGGTCACATTCGGATTGGAAAACGCCATGGCTACATCTGGGATCTCCGGCTGAGCCATGCAATAGTTATATAATTCCATAGCAAGTGCCTGGCCGTTTGCATTTGCACCGGAAAACGCATCGTCACTTCCACTTGCGTATGATACTGCAAGGTGGGTAATTACAAACTGCTTTCCTGCGGAAAAATCCGGGTGCTCTGTTTTAAAGAAACCATTAACTCTGGATGCCTTTGTACCATAGTAGCAGACCTTGGCAAGTTTCTTTCCATCTCCCAGTCTGGTAATCTTAAATACACCATCCCCTGGACTACTCTTGGACGGCTGAATGCAATAGGCAGTTGCTGTTACATTGTTAAAGCTGACGGTATATTTATAGGTTAGGTAAGAACCGAGATCATAGTCACTGTAATAATAGCAGCTTCCGCGTGTTACACTGACATCTGTTGTGGTAGAAGCATATGTAGCAATAAAAGATGCAGTTTCCCCTTCTTCCATTTCCATAAGATCCAGGTTCTGTTCCTGGGCCTGCTCTAACACTTCACCGAGTGTCAGTCCGGTCTCCGGATCCACAGTGTTCTCTTCCTCAGCGCGTTCCAGTTCAGAGTCAAACTCTTCCTCTGGAAGAATTTCAGAACCAAAACCATCATCCTCTTGAATATCTGTCTCTGTTGTGTTCTCCGGTTTCTCTTCTGTATCCACTTCTGTTTCCACAGACACATCTGCTTCTTCACCTTCTACTGGTATCTCTGCCAGATCTGCATCCTTTTTTTCCTCTTCTGCCGGAACTTCCACAGCAACTGCTGGCTGTTCAGGCAGAGGGTCAGGATCTTCGCTGTCCCCAGACTCCTCAGAACCGGAATGTCCAGCAGCCTGGGTTTCCGGTTCTTTTTCAGTTACGGTAATGGTTCTTGCAACCAGATAAGAATCACCTTCTTTAGGTGTGATCTGATAAACACATTTATAGATCCCTGGTCTTCCAGAATCAAATGTGGTTCCATCCTCCATGGCAGCCTTTTTCAGTTCTGCCCTGTCACCATCTTTTAAGCCTAACCCTGTAAAATCTTTCGCTACATCAAAGGCAGTTCCCTGCTTAATTTCAAGAGCAAGAGAAGGATCAGAAACGGTCTCCGCGATCAGTTCTTCTTCTGTTTTCTCTACTGCCATCGGTTCCTGCACAGCCTCCTGTGCCACTTCTGTCTCCGCTTCAGCGGATACTGTAAAAACACCTGTCTGAAGGAAGCTGCTGCAGCACAGCATAACCGCCATTGCACCTGCAAGCCACCTTTTTCCCTTAAATTTACCCAATGTTTTTCTCCTCTCCTAGATAATGGTCTGTCCCTGGTTTTTACCAGGCATGGTCTGTCCCTGATTTCCATCTTTTTCTCCTTTCTACTGGCCTGTTTAGCCAGATAAAAAGAGACCTGAATACAGATTTCAGATCCCCTTTTATTTGACTAAATCAATAAAAACTCTCTTTTTCTTCTGGTGGCTTGCTGTAAATCCAGTCATCTACGCCCTTGTAATTGCCAAGCCACAAACCGTCTGCATCCGTGTCCCAGCTGATTCTCTGGCAGTTTAACCCAAGCCTTTCGCACATGTCATACAGTTTAAGGCATCCTTTCCGGATGGTATCACGCTTCCTCCTTTTTTGTGGGCACTCCTGTTTTCTCAACAAACGTTCCGGTGTCCCACATACGATGCACTTTTCCATACAGTCACAACGGCAGGTAAGATCCATCATTTTGTCCATATCCATACATTCGTACACGGTCTGTAACCCCCTGCTTTTTAAATCTGCAAGCACAGGAAACAGACTTTTATAGTTTCCCACCCCTGGGATTCCAATATAAGGATATCCGCTTCTCAGGCTGGCAAGCTCTGCCTTTAAAATTCCTTCTGTTACATGGATGCTCCTTTGCACCGGGCTTATATAGCCGGACACCCCGGCCGGGCTGCCGCTTGAAGTCCCTCCCGAAAATCCACTGCTTGTAAACCAGATATATTTCCGGTGATTTATAGGATTGTCAACACGTATCTGAAAACCTGCTATTTTTCTATCAAGGGAATACACCGGACACAGATAGCCCTGGTTTCCCTCATAAAAAGCTGCTTCCCATATACCAGACCGGTTCCGGAAAAAACCTGGGATTCCATCCAGCCTTAAACCTTTTTTCAACAGTTTTTCTGCTATAGAAACGGAATTTTCCGGTTCAATACTTTTATATCCTTTTTGTTCCAGTTCCTTTATTTTTATGTCAGCAGCACCGCGTCTTTTAAAATCCTGTCTATGGCGCTCCTGAAGCTTTAAAAGGGAAAGCAGTTCCCGGTACACAAAATCCAGGTACTCGGGTGATCTTTTAGGCACCGCCTCTTTCATGACAGAACTGGCTGTTATCTTTTTATACCCATTTCCTGTCACCTGCCTGTTAAGTTCCAGCCGTTTCCGGATATCCTGATAAGCTTCCTTGCACCGGTCTGCTCCATAAAATCCCATAATGTCTGCATACAGGGTAAGCATATTTCCGCTTTCCCCACAGTGGAAACAGTTAAAAACATTTTTCATTTCTCCATTTTTACTGACACAAAAACTGCATTTTCCTCTGGTGTCACCACAGTATGGACATTCCACCGGGAATTCCTGGGCGGTGCCGCCATCAAGACAACGGATGGATAACAGCCACGCCACTTCTTTTATGGTAAATGGATGTTCGTACATGATTCCTCCTAAAAATGTGGCTCCGTATTTCCGGAGCCACAATCATTTTATGCTGCTATTTTTTTGTGATCTTCGTAATCCATAATAATCTTCGCAGCCTCCCTCATTTCGTTATTGCTTCCTTTATATCCGCTTCCCATCCATCTTAAAGTTTTGGGACCGTCTGGTTTATACAAAATTTCACCAAGGGACATCCCGCTAAACAAGCCAAAATTACATATTACTTTTTTCGCTTTTTCCACATCATCCTCTTCTGAATCCATAGGGAAATCTTCTGCAGTCTCTTCTTCCTTCTCGTCGTCAAATGGATTTTCATCTTCCTCACTGACAAGGTGAAATTCTTCCTCGTCCTGGTCTGTCTCTTCAAAAACCTCTTCTGGGTTCTTTTCTTCCATGCCAAACTGCATCTGGCCTGGTAAATTATCATCATTATCCTGTAAATCACGGATCTCGTCAGGACTGATTTCAAGATCAAAAGAATCTTCCGAAATCTTAACAGTCTGTTTGCCACTCACTGCATTGCCATTACGAACTGTCTTTGAGGTAAGTTTTTCGTTTCGTTTTAAAGACTGTCCGATTTCTTCAGCAGAAGCCTCAGCAGAACCAGATTTCGGGGGATGTTCTGGTTTTTCTTTGGCTTCCTTCTTTTTGGGCTCTGATTTTACAGCATTAGTAACAGAAACCGTTTTCTTAGGGGATAAGTCTGGTTTCGTGTTTTCTACTTTGTTTTGTGTCTTTTCTTTTTTTGTTTTGTCGCCATCCGGAGCAGGGCCGCGCATGTCTGGATCCTCGGTGTTTGCCTGGACGATGTTATACTTATTTAATAGATAATATTTCAGTCCATAGCTCCAGGCTGCACCTTTGGCTTTGTCCGGAACCTCATTGGTTCCAACCACATGAATGTCACTGTAACTTTTTTCATTTGGACGATCTTCATTTACCCAGCAGAGCTTCAGATCTGCTTCATACCGCCATAAATTGCCAAATGGTATCAGATATACCTGGTTTCCGGAAGAATCCACCTGGGTGGACTTTTCGGTAAGTACCTCAAAATCCACGCCATATTTCGTAAGCGCCGGGGTAAGGTATTCATAAATATCATCCAGCCGCACAAAATCATAAGGTACTTCTTCGCTGTACCGTTTCCGTATCAACTTTGGCACCATCTTTCTTATTTTAATCATCTTCTGAGTCAGATTCAGATACTCAAATTTACTCATAAATCCATTTCCTCCTTTATGCTGCCTTTTTTTGCAGCTCTTCCATTTCTTCGCGGACACATTCAAGGTAGATCCTTCTCTGGGAAATCTCCCAAAGAGATTCCTTCAGCCATTTATCTGCAATCATTTGTACAGCCTTCTCGTGGTGGTTCAGGCAGTAAAGAAACATTACATCCGTGTACTCCACCTGCATCTTTGCAAAGGAAAACTTTGGACTGTAAAACAGCTCCTCCGGCTTTATTTGGGCCTTCAGGTATCTTTTGGAAGTTTCCTGCACCTGTGTCCGGTTTATATTAGGAAAAAGGCTGTCCCTCTGGTTTTGGTACTTTAACAGGAGCTTGTCCCATTTTGTATCAATCAGATTCTTCACCAGATGGGTGACCCTGCTTTCCACCTCTTTTTTAAGATTTTCCCTGGTTGGAAAAATAAAATCGGCAGGTATCCCGACTGCTTCATAAAAAGCAGTGTCCACTTCATACAAAAAATAATCCGGCAGATAAAGTACACCACAAAGTTTTGGTTCCTTAAGCTGTAAACAATCCTTTTCCTTGGAATCAACTGCATAAAACACTATGCAGTCCTCTTCCTGGCATTTTAGTAATAGCCGACCGTGAAACATTTTGAAGCTGTGTACCGGATCCTGTATCCACTGGAGTAGTTTCTTAGATTCTTTTGCTTTTATAAGCCAATCCGGATACTGCATAATTTCCTCCTGCATACAAAAAAGACAGGATTTCCTGCCTTCGTCTGTTTTTACCTAATATTTAATTTCACCTGGAAAGTCAAGTTCATGCCAGCGCCTGTTTACACAGGCTGCCACTTTTTCTTCCAGAAGAAGCAATCCCCGTTCATTGGTTTCCTGCTGTCTTGCAATTGAAATAACATCACAGATTCCACAATAAATTTCATAGGCACTGCAAGGTTGCTCTCCAGCAGATGCGCGGTAGCGTTCTACCGTTTCTGCAATCAGCTTTTTGGAAAAGCCGGCCTGCTTCATGACACCGATCATGGTATTCGGCGGGTGATTCACCCAGATATCACAAAGCTGCAAAACCTCCTGTACGGCTGCCTTATAGTATTCAAAAATAGATGCCATATTTTGGTTGAAATCTTCGGTTCCCTTGCAATTTTTATGGCGTACTTTCAGGGTTTCTCCTAATATAATGTACTGGTCATTGACAGACACCGTATAAAATATATTGGCACCGGAGCTTCCTACATCAGATGTGCTGATCCTGACTGACGCAGACAGTTCCCCATTAAAAGTTTTCCCATAACGTCCTAATAATTCCTGATAAGATTCGTTCAGCCGCTGGTCCCTTAACTCCCATGTTGCATTTACCAGATTGTGGTCTGCACATCCGGACTTAAAGGCAGCTGTTTCAAAATCACTATAGATATAAGCTCCTGCAATTGTGTAGACCTCCGGCATGGACATAATTGAATAATCCTTTTCATCACCAGATAAAACTGCCCGCACCTTGCCTTCACAAAAGCGGAGTAGGGATTTTCCCTTAGAAACTTTCAGGCATTCATTCAGAATATAGGCAAGGGTTTCCTTGTCCAGTTCTGCAAGTGCCTTTCCATCAATTCTGGCTCTGCCTTTTAAGCTTTTGACTGCGGATATCCCAAGAAAGCAGCTGCGGTCCGTAGTCTTTATCAGCAAGCCGGAATTTTTCAGGGTATCATCTTTTAAATATTCCAGATCAATGTTTCCAATCGGGGAGCAGATGCTATTTTTTGTTACTGCTTCTACCTTCAGATCCTTACTCTGTGCACGGAACCATTCAGCCCTTTTCTCAACATCATCCAGATATCTATAAAAAGCAGATTCCTCTTTAAATGTCACGTTAAAATCATCCTTATAGTACATAGCCCCTCCTTTGAGTTCAGGATATGAGCTTTACTACAATGGATCTGATACGTCCATCTGCAATCTGGAAAAAATATCCATCCTTTGCCATGTCAAGCAGCACTCCAAGTTCTAATAAATTTACATCATCCCAGTTTACTTCCTGCATAAATCTTCTCCTTTTCTTTTTGGGTTATTTGGCACTTCTTTTTTTCATTTTGACCAGTACAGTCTCTTTGATTTTTCTCATTCTGGCTCCTCCTTTTCATTTATTTAACAAAAAAAGACACCAAAAGAAAACCTTTCTCTTCGCGTCTTCCAATGTTCCAAAGTATTTGCTGGTTTTAGGGCGAACTGCCCAAAAGATAAACATCCGGAATGTCCGGATCCAAATGAAAGATCAACCATATAATGGCTGATAAAATATGATTTCATTTAAAGGTTACCACAAGATATAGTGGCTGTCAAACACATTTTTTATATATTTTGTGTTTCAAAATTTATTAGCTCTTACGCTTCTTCCCCTGTTGTAAGAGGGACAATATTCACGGCAATTTCCCTGCCATTTTCATCGGCACCTACTTCAAACTGTACAGGCTGCTTGCCGGAAAGCCTTTTAAAACCTTCCATTTTAATCTGGGAGAAATGGGCAAAGTAATCTTCCCCATCCTCCCCGGTTACAAATCCGTAACCTTTTTTTGCACTGAACCATTTCATGGTTCCACATTTTGTTTCCGACATAAATAAAATCTCTCCTTTTTTCATATTTTCCATACAGCTGTATGGAAACAGGGCGGCATGGACTCGAACCATGCCTGATGCTCCCCGCCCTGGATTACTCTTTTACCTCCTCCACGCCAAAAAAATTTCCAAAATCAAAAGCAGCGTCCAGCCTGTGAATGCCAGAAAATGCATGTGCATTTTGATTAAAATAGAATCGATAAGATTTCCCATGCATAACATTGGTTCTTTTGTTAAGCAACAGCTCGGTAGTAAGCCCATCTGATTGTAACACTATAACCCTCTTAAAGCCATCAAAAAAAAGTTCCGCATGGATTTCAGATACTGTTCCTTCCACCACCTCATAGGATCTTGTCACTGCCAGATAATAAACATAAACCGCATCCCCGATCCCACAGATAGTTAAAAAGACTGTCCAGCCCACAAATCCGGCAGATCTTTGTGCCAGGCCAAGTGCACAGCCTCCGTACAGTAAGAGAAATGATAAACATAAAGTATTCACAATTCTCTTTTTAAAAAATCCGGGTATACCGGCATAGGTTCGCCGGTGTTTCAATATTGCATCAGACAGCCATATTTTCCATTTGTTTCTTTTCTTCAAGGAAGCCTCCTTCTTTGATGTAGCTGATCACAAACTGTTTCTTTTGATATAAGGAAATCAGAATCTGCATGAATTCCACCCCAACCTGCTCCTGAACTTTCTTCTTTTCTTCTGCTGATAGCAGGACATTCCCTGCCTGCTCATTTAAGCTGGCCAGATGGTCTGGAATGTACCCGTTTCTGGAAATTTGCTGCAGCACCCTGAGTTCTTCATAAGTAAATACCGGCTTTTTAAGTGCTCGCATCGCTGCTTTTATTCCTTTTCCAAGAACCAGATTCTCTGCAAATTCCCTTACACGGCCAGAAAAGGAATCTACAACAGGGACTACTACTGATTTACTAAGAAGAAATTGCAAAGCCTCCTCTTTATTTTCCCCTTCGCATTCTGCTACCAGTCCGCGCTTTTTCAGGCGCCTTAAGCAAAACAAAAAATCCTCTTCATCCGCCCACTCTGTTGCACGTTCTTTCCCAAATGTAATACAAAGTACCCGGTACATCTGAGAGTAGATTCTGTTTTCTGCACATATTGTCCAGGTAAGGGCTGCCCAGAGCATGGTCTCCATTTCTGTAAGTACCTTCTCCTGGTTATCAGTTTTCACCAGAAGCTGCCCTTCCCCATCTTCTCCTTTACAGCCGATTGCCGTGTACCATTTCATAGCCTTTTTCCTCCTAAAACAGCTTCATGACTTCCAGGAGTTTTGGAATCACATAACAGGCAATCATTCCTGCTATGATACAGATTTCCATATTTGGTTTTCGAAGATTCCACACATCCTGATTTTTTGTTCCGATGATCCGGACCCTTCCAGGTACGTTCCACCGTAGCTTCCTGTAAAATTCGATAAATTTCTGATGGTCAAATCCAAATGAACGAACTCGAAAGATATTTCGGTTCTGCTCTTCCTCGTCTAAAAGAAAAAAGCTTTCTCTTTCTTTCTGATCATTTAAAACAATATAAAACTCAGGGACTCCTCGAAGGGTGCCTTCTACAATCTTGTCTATTTCATTGTAAAATATCCGACAGCATTCATAATGTCCGTTTTTCTCCGGCTGGCAGACCGCCAGACTGTCTACGTCCAACTCCATATAGCAGACTTCTGCTTCCATGATCTTTCTGCTGATTTTAACAGCCTGTCTTAAAAGAAGTATAATTCCCAAGGCAAGTATCACGCATAGATATAACAGGTCCCAGCATTTGATCCGAAAGTATAGGAAATATGCTGCGATTCCCTCCAGTAAAGAGCCGATACCAATCATCCAGAAGTACCGTTCTTTTGTGTCCATTAAACGGTAAACATCCTCTTCATTAGCCTGCAGACGCAAACAATGCCTTCCTTTCTTCATGCCGCCAGATCTGTTTTATTAGAAACAGTTTGCTTTCTTTTTGTATGTTGTTCCAGTAAAGCCTTGCATTCCCGGGCAGTTTCTTCGCACCGGTATTCTGAAAACTTTCCGATATGCATATCTTTTTCCCTTAGACCGAACCTGTTCTGCAACCAGATATATATACCTTTTTTCGTCATCATCCCAGAATTTACCACCTGGTTTAAGGCACGGTGTGCTTCAATCCGCTTATGGCGCAGATCCCCATTTGCCAGGGTTCCCATAGGGCGCATGGTCTTTTTATGTACCCCGATGTAAGAATCACAGGATGGATAACCACTGCAGACATACAGATAATTGCCAGAATCCAGGTTCCGGCTGCCATAGACATGCTTTGCCGGGCGTAACACTGCCATCCTTCCACAGTATGGACAATACAGTTTTTCAGTCTGCTTTTTTTTCTTCGTTTTTGTCATTCAATTTGTCTCCTTTCCTGTTTGCCCAGATTGTAAAAAAAATGCTTTTTCTGTGTCAATAGGATTTTGAACTTTTATTTCCACCTTTTAATCAGTCTTGTGATGATTCCTTCTGCAACCTCGTAATTATCGTTAATTCTGGTCACCACGATTCCAATCTTATCTCCCTTTCCAGGAAGTGCAGACATGTTGCAGGAATGCGCCACCGCATTTATTCCAATATCCAGACGAATGAAATAAGTTCCCTTATATACCTCAGTGATAACTCCAGTGTACTTTCCCTGCCTGTGGCACTTCCTGAGATTGTCCTTATTGATGTTCGCCGTCGGACTTTTCGCATCAACTTCCACATGAATTTCACCCGGTTCTGTTCCTTCTACTTTATTGACCATGATCTGGATAAGATCTCCAACCTGAAATTTTTCGTTAGCATCCAGCATCCACTCCCAGGCCATATCACGCGCCCTGACAGATACCTCCACACCGAACACTTCCAGACGTACTGCCTTTGGCGCCACTGCGATCACCCGGGCTTCTGCAATTCTTCCAGGGTACAGAAGCGGCTTCTCCCCTTCTTCTCCAATATAGAAGGTCTGACGCTTTTTTAGCATGGCATCTTTTCGGGAGGCTACCACGCTCCGGCTTTTGGTATCCAGATCCTTAATAATGAAATCAATGTCACAGCCAAGCATGTTGTTGGCAATCCGCACCTGTCGGTTTAAAGTATCTGCATTCTCCCGCCCGTCACCGCTTAAGTTAATCATCATTTCATTCATTGGAATAATGATACGAAAACCATTATAATATGTGACTGCTACCATCCAGCCGCTCTCCAGCTTCTCAATACCACCAAGCTGACCTGTGAATACCTTTCTCGTTCTATGCGCATTTAAAAGCTGGTGCCATCTGGTATCTTCCTGCTCCTGTGCGCTCTCCACCTGTGCGTCAACGTCGATTGTTAAGACACCTTCATAGGCTGCGCGTGGAATTTCTTTTTCCGTTACTTCTTCAATTGCTTTTTTTGTGTTCGCCATGTATTACCCTCCTATTATTTATACGACAAGAAGGCACAAAAAAAACAGTCTGCATAAAACAAACTGCTTTTTCGTGCCTTCTTTTTACTATAAAGAGAATCCGAAGTCAATATTAGAGATGTTGCAATAGTGTCGCATTTTGGTTGCAAATAGATACGCCAGCCAATATCAGATGCAAAATTTCCATAACGAATCTCTTAAACCATTTTTATCTTCTAAATTATATATGATTTAGGAGATAATTTAATCATTAGGATATAACTTCCTATCGCTATCAAAATGCAATCTACAGGCATACTTCATTTCTGCCCCAGCTTTTTATTTTCAATCTGAAATCATCTCGCAATTGTAAAATGAAATACCAGCTGTTCCTGCTCCTCAGCTGAAGTTCTTAAGGATTTTCGAATTCCGGTTGTGTCTGCAAAGATTCCACCATATGCATCAACCTTGATCCACTTTCTGTTTACCTTTACTTCATTCCACTGGTGTGTCCAACTGCCCGCATTTACATGCCGTACTGGAACATTCGCAGCCTCACAAAGCAGCGTGTATGCTTTTGCATATCCAGAACAGGCTGCTTTTTTCATTACCAGAGCGGCGTAGGCTTCATTGCCATAATTTTTCTGGTATGCTTCTGAAGACTGGTTTAACTGCCAGGAGCAGTGTTCTGTTAAATATCGAAACAGAACAAATGCCCGTTCTTTGGTACTTAAATCTGCAGTTACATATTTTTTTACAATTTTCTTCGCTTCCTTTTTAGCCAGGCTAAGCCTCTTTGCTTTATCTAGTTCTTTGACAATGACCTTACATTTTAAGGTTCGTTTTCCAACTTTGGCATAAATGTATGCCGTTCCGGCTTTTTTTCCCTTCACTTTACCAGAAGAAACTGAAACAACTGATTTTTTAGAAGAACTCCATTTTACTTTCTTTTTGCTTCCTGATACCTTCAGCGATGTGGAAACTCCCCGATAGATAGTAACTGTCGATTTGTTCAGTTTCACTTTAGAAGCCTGGACATTCACCGGTCTTATAAAGACTCCAAGAAATAAAACTGCAAATATCATCCAGGCTATTGTTAATTCCTGCATTCCTGTTTTCCGTGTTCTTACCTTTTTCATCGTAAGCCCTCCATTTTCTGAATGATTTCCTGCTACAGTTCTAATATAATAAGTTATTTTTTTCTAAGTCAATAGGATTTTGATCTTAATAAAAAAGTGATTTATCATTATCTGTCTATAGATGTGACAAACTGCTGTACGACAGCTTTTTTTCTTTTGCTGTCGTACAGCAGAATGGTTTAGTTATTATTGCTGAATGGAGTCCGCTTCTTCTTGTGTGAGCTGACCATTCTTAACTGCATCAGAAATGGCTTTGTCTAATTCCTCAACTGTGGAATAATCCCCAATGTGTACTGTTTTTCCGTTATCTTTTGTTACATCAACACTATAAGAGGAAACTACATCTTCAGTAGGCGGAATCATGGAGTAGGTATCGCCGTCACCGTTGTCTTTGGAATACAATACTCCCTTTTTGATACTTTCCAGAGTTTCTTTATAGCTGACCATCATAGCATCTACGCTTTCCTACGTAAATTCATGGAATGCGCCTTGCCCATCATACCAACCATCTCCGGTTCCAATCAAAGATTCCATTTCTTTTTTCTGTTCGTTCATCCACACTTCGTATTCATCGGCTGTCCACCACTGCACATCCGGTGCCGCATTGTTCTTCTCATAATCTGCCTCGGCAACCCAATTTTTACCGTCAACGCTGATTTGTCCACCGTCTGTATCCTGATAGAGAATATCTGCGCTGGATGTGTTTCCCGTTTCGGATGTTGAAACCTTTGGTGTGTCCGAAGCCAATGCGCTTGCATAAGTAACCCCTGCAATGCTTAAACAGATTGCTCCGCACAAGCCTATTGCCAAAATTTTTTTGTTCTTCATAGATAAGACCTCGCTTTATAAGAATTATAGCTGCCCTCTTGAGGACAGCTATAATATAACAAAGCAGCTTGGATATAGTTTGCATGGATTATGGATTTTAGATGGAGTTGTCTATCGGCTGCCTGCAAGGCAATTCAAACCAAAAACGTACACCATTGCTTGTATTTGAAATGCCGTACTTTGCATGGTGCATTTTCATAATTTTATGAACAATATAAAGTCCTAATCCAGTTCCGCCTGTATTGCGGTTACGAGATATATCTGCCCGATAGAAGGCTTCAAACAAATGTGGAATAGCATCGTCAGGCACACGGACACCTGTGTTTTCAATTTCACCACGAATTGTGCCATGTGTTTCGGACAAAGCTATACGAATCAATTCACCACTTGGAGAATAGCGAATTGCGTTTACTAATATATTTTGAATTGCCCGTTCCATCTGTGATTGTTCCACTACACAATAAAGGTGGGTAGGAATATTTGCTTCAAGGTACTGTTTCTTTTCTTCCAATAAATCTGCTACTGCGGCAACCTGTACCCGAAGTATTTCCGCAAAATCAACGGTTTTATATTCCGTTTTTTGAGTTTCTTCCGTTTTGGAAACAAACAGCAACTCTTTTACCAACTTCTCCATCCTATCAACAACGGCAAGCGAACGCTCCATGTACTCTATGTGATTTTCATAGCCACTGACTCCGTTCAGCATCCCCGCCAAATGTCCTTTCAAAATGGTTAGTGGTGTTTTCAGTTCATGGGATGCTGCCGAGAAAAAGTCTACCCGCTGTCTTTCTAACTCCTGTTCCTTTTCAATATCTGTTTTGAGCTGTTGGTTGGCAGTTTGAAGGTCGTTCAATGCAGTGGATAGCGAAGCAGATAATGAATTTAGATTTTGCGCCAAGCAACCTAATTCATCTTCTCGTCCTGTATGACATTGACCGGAAAAATCCAGTTCCGCCATTTGCTTTGAAATCTTGCTCAGTCGCACAATAGGTCGAGTGATATACCGTGCGTAGAGCCATGCACGAAGGAGCGAAAGCAGAAAGACCATTAGGATGACATACGGAAGATTCTAAATATTGCTCCACTCTATTCTGTAAATTCATTTTTAATACCCCTTTTCCTATTTCATACCACAGTATTGTAAAATATTTTTTTTGTCAAAAAAGGGTATTTTTCACCACTGCTATTTCTCCCGTCTGCGTGAAATTGACAAATTATCCTGGTAACAGCTTAGGTGCTTATCCTTACTCCAGATCATAATCCGACCAACCGCAGGCACTTCATTCTTGTATTTTTCATAAAAGCGAATAATACTCATATCACCGATTCCCATCTCCATTTTTTGCGCACAATCGGGAAATTGATCCGCTATTATAAGTAAGTCTTCTTTTGTAAAACCTACTCCATACAATTCCCATGGAGCTTCCTCCTTTGCTGTTTTACGCAAAAATTCCTGAAATTTTACCGCTTTTTTTCTTCTTATATTCCCATCTGCAATATGCGAAATATGATTTCCGCTTTCAATGATTGTTGCCAGCGGTAAAATTAATGTTTCGTTTTGTTCTATAGCCTCATTAAATTCCTTTTTTACACTTTCATATTCCTGGCACATATGTGGAATTCTCAAAAGATTCATTACTATGGATGTGTCAATAAAACGAATATTCATTTAAAAATCCTCCATCCAGGAATAATCCTTTTTTTCACTGGGACATTTAATTAAATTCAATAAGGACTCGTCCAGCATAGCTTCCCCAAGGCCACCGCGTACAAATACTTGCGGATAATTTCTAATGTCTACAAATGGAATAAATTTGCTGGTTCCCTTCTCATTTTCACGATAGACAACAGAGACACCTAATAACTGTTGTTTTTTATATCCATTTAATAGTACTGGATTATGCGTTGTCAATATAATGTCTATCTTTCTTTTCTCCCCAAGCAGACTCAGATTTTTGATTAATGCCTGCACTCTGCTTGCATGTATTCCATTATCAATTTCTTCAATTACAAGAGTGCTGCCCTCAGGAATTGTTAAAATGGCTGCCACAATAGCTATGCATCTCAAAGTTCCATCTGACAATTTTTTTGCATCAAATAATTCTGACGAATTAATATATTTTTCTCTGAGTGCAAAAATAACATCATCAAGCTGTGTGGTGATGAATCCAATGTCCTTGATTTCATTTTCTGGTAGATCACTTACTATCTTTAAAAGTTCTTTCTTTTTCTCACTGTCTTCACACAAATGGCGTAATACTGCAGAAATATTTTCACAATTTTCTTTTAAATCAGTGTCTGTTATCCGCACATAATCTCTCATATCAGAAGGGACTGGATTTAATATAAATATTTTCTTTAAATTTTCCAGAACCAGCTCAATATAGCCAAAGCACTCTCTATCTCGATACGTGTTCTGAGGAAGCTTTGTCCTAAGCTGTGCCAAAACAGAAGAAACCCGCATACAAAGAATGTCTGGATTTCTGCCAGCCTTTTTATCATTATATTCCGCCTGGATATCACCACTTTCCTTGGACCGAAGCTTTGTCTTAAATATTTTTTCCCCACCAGCAAGTTCTGTTTTTCCATTCACAACTTTATATAAAGCTTCTTCCTCAACCCAGACTTTTTTATTGGTACTGATCTTGATATAATAATATAAATCATATTTTTCATCCAAATCAATCAGACAGCCCAGTTTAAAAGCCGAAGTTTTAAACCGACAACAGGATTTACTTCCTCCACGAATGTGACTGTCCATATTACGGGTACCATCAAGAATTGTACCTAACTCCAATCCCGTCGCAGTATCAGCTAAAATATGGATTCCCTCAATGGCATTGCTTTTCCCGGAAGAATTTGTTCCGATCAAACTTGTCAATGCCTCTAGGTTTAATTCTGCCTTTTCAAAGCTTTTAAAATTTTCAAAAATAAAGCTCTTAATCATAATCTACTACCTTTCTGCGGCTTCCTTATTAGCAAAAATAGTCCTCATTCTGTGGCAAAAGGTTTTGCTTTTCAATGATAGCCCTTGCGTCATCCAGATCTTTTTGTAAGTTTCTAATTTTGGTTTGGAGCTCAAATTCCTTAATCATATTTGAAACAGTTCCTTGAGATACACCCATAAGCTTTGCGATTGCATTTTGTGTATATCCCATTTCACGGTTCAAAATATATGCGATTGCACTGTGTTTTATAGTTAATCTTCTCATAGTTACCCTCCATTTTTAATAATTTCTAATATAATCTAATATTATTAAATATCTTTTTTCCTAAACTGTCAATAATTAAATTCAATATTTTGAAGCGTTATTTACTATAAACATACGCAGCAAAACAAAATATGTACTTTTCCTTATAAATATCCCTCTTTCCGCCAAAAAGAGGATGCATTCTTTTGCTTCCTCTCTTTAGTCTGCTTAACAATTACTTCCTATTGCAAGGTTACGCCTTTTAATAGTACTATTGCTGTTTTTATTCCGACAAACTTCCCTGTACTTGTCTATGGTTTCTTTTAAATAACTCAATGCAAATTCATCTGCCTCTTTTTCTTTAGGAATATTTCTATATTCCTCTGTATACTGACGAAATAGCATCCGCTCTTCTGCGCTTAAACGATTGTCCTTTTCCCTTGCCTGACGTTGTAAAACAGAGTCTTTCAAAGCTCGCATTTTTTCATAATTGTTTTTTTCTTGTTCGTAATTCCAAGTTGTATAAGCAGCTACATTTTTATCCAATGACATAAATTGATTCCAATGTCCAACTTCATGTAAAAATTGGAATAAAACAAGACCAATTTTTATATCAACTACACCTTTGCAATAAGGCCGGATCATTTTACATGTGTACTCATAAATACCAGAGTCATCCAGCTTAAACAATTTCTCAATTTCTTCAACAGAAGAATCCATGATATGTATTGCCGCTGTTGTACTTGTAAATTCATTTTTATTTTCTGATTTTTCGTATCTTTTGCGTTCGCCTTTTTCTACTGGTGTAAAAAAGAAAGGTGATTGTCCATTTGCAATCTCTCTATAGCTTCTATTTTTATCGAAAACGATATTGGCTTCAAAATTGTTAATAGAACAAATTAAATCTTTAGTTTCCACATCTATACTCTCCTTTTTAATATTATATAATATTTATTAATATTATGTAATTATATTACATAATATTTGTTTTGAATTGTCAACATCTGTATCTAAATTACTTTGGTTATTGATGTTCTGATATATATAGCTTCTCAATACGAACAGGCTAGCCCGTGCACATTAATTAGTAGTTCCATATGGTATCCTCCCTATATAGTCAAGTCTTTTTTCCTTGAAAATCAAAGATTTTTTAGTGTTTCATCAATAAATATCTCAGAAG
>NZ_JBDGDM010000064.1:0-20908 GCF_040908885.1 Ruminococcus sp. RTP21358st1_G6_RTP21358_211008 | reverse complement strand
TTATTTTACTCTGAGGTATTTTTTTCTCAACCTTCTTTCTCGGAATTCCTTATATTTAAATTATATAAGAAGCTCCTGACATATTCTATTTGTTAATGGTCATCTTAAGTGCTGTCTCCGTGTCTGCCGTGGGGGATGCAATTACCGTATGGGAAACAATTTTACCAAGGGGCTTCGCAGTCTCCAATACCACTTCCATAGCTGCATTTACATCGGAAACGCTACCGCGCATTTTTACACAGGCTCCACTTTTCAGTCGGTTTCTCTCTACGCTCTGGATTTTTACATTTGCAGCCTTGGATGCTGCATCAAGAGCCACAAAGCAGGCTACCAGGTTATCCAGTTCAAACACCCCAACCGCCGTGCCATCATAGTTATCTGCCATTTTATCCTCCTTGTAAGACGGGAAAATGGGGTACTGCTCTCTTTGTTCACGTAAAATGCCCACGGAATTCTTCTTGCGAACAGAAATATAAATACTTCTCCCGACTGCTTTCTTTTCCATTAGTATACCTTGTTTCTATCATAATTACAAGTAATTTCTGTCTGGAATCTCACACAAATTCACAAAATACAACAAAATCCCACATTTTATATTTAAATGTCGTTTCCTACTGCTTCCGTGTATAAAAGATTCCATACTTTTGCTCATTTTTTCGGAAATGTCTTATATTAGACAATAGCTCTTAAAGAGAGCGTTCTTTACAATTTAACATCCATATCGGTAAGTTCCTTCACATCATTCACTTTCAAAACAGCTGTATCATCTCTATGTGCAGTTATCACAGCTTTACCACCTTTATCTCCATTAATGGAGAGCAGGGAGTCGTAGTATTTTTTTGTAAAAATGCAGGGGTTTCCAAGTTTTCCTTCGCAGGAGACACAGGCGATTCCTTTGCCTGATGTTTTTAGGAGGGTGATGAGCTGGCGAATTGTGGCGGTGGTGAGCCAGGGCTGGTCGGAGACGGTGAAAAGGCAGGCATCAACGTCTAAGTTGGCTTTTAAGCCGATTTTCAGGGAGGAGGAGATTCCCTCGTCCGGATGAGGGTTGATGTATACGTTTACACCCAGGGATCTTGCGGCCTGCTCTATTTCTTCGTACTGGGTGACTACTGTTATTCTTTTATAGCAATCTCTCTGTTTAAATAATTTCCCCTTTATTTCACCAAGAGGTACAATTACTTTATTGCATTCTATATGTTCTCCTTTATAGCCTTCCTCATTCTGCTTTTCCAAATGTTCACCGCATTCCACTTTTTCAATACACTCTGTTTCTTCAAGCCATTCTGCCACGATCAGCAGCTTCTCCAGAATATGCCGGTACATTGGCTTCCCTTCGATCTCATATAAAAGCTTATTGCTTCCAAACCGCCGACTGTTTCCAGCTGCCAGCATGATCAGTGCAATCTTCATAATTTTTCTGCCTCTCTTAAACTGCCATATGCAGCTATTGTGCCTTGCTTTGTCAGGTCTTCTACTATATGCTCTGCCGGAGAAGAATCGGGCAATATGTCTGCTTTATTTAAATATACACGGTAAACTTTATGGTCTACATTTTTATACAAACCGTGAACAGAGATTGCTATTTTTTCTATGTCTTCTTCGGTAACAGGTGCTTCCAGATTTTTTTCAAGAAAAGAACTGGTGTATTCGGCACGGTGGGCGGTCTCGCAGATGGGTTTGCCAAGACAGTCCAGACCGATCACACTTACTACTACGTCTGCAAAATCAGGAATTGCCGGTTCCCAGTCAGCTGGAACCTTCAAGGGTTTTCGTTTCGCTCCGTCTGCTTCGATTAGCATAACATCACAAAATGGAACCAGTTTCTTCAATGCAGTTTCCTCTATGGCACACATTTTTCCAGAGGTTTCTTCAATATCGGCAACTGCTGCAAAGCCGTGTTCCTTTAATATTTCCGGGACGCGCTCAATGCAAGTGCTCTTTACCAGCGGCAGCATGGGATCATATGCCATATGGGTGGTTGTGGAAATAATCACTTTTTTACCCAAAGCCTGTAATTCTTCATTCAGGCGGTAAATCAGACTTGTCTTTCCACCACCACCGACTACAGCGATCACTGGGTATTTCTCTATATCAAGTTTTAATAAGTCCAGAAAATATCCGTATCTTTTCATCCTGACCTCCTTCACGCCAATTATTTTCATGCAATAATTCATTGCCTGACTTCGTAACCATAAAAAACAATTCTATAAAAAGTATATAGGCTTCATAACATTTCCCAAGCGAAAACATGTTAATAAATGCAATGCGACCAAACACGCTCTAGTCTGGCAATACACCCTCACTGAGCAAGATCTCCACCACACTTCCAGCAATACATCTGGCCTTATCCGAAATGGTAAAGCAGTTCTTCTTCTCCTCTTTTCTGGGATCAATATCGGCGATTTTCATTCCAACAGGAACATTGTAGCCTTCCTTTATAATTCCCCTTAATACGCCTGTTATAGAGGCTTCTACAGAGGTTTCTCCCACGTAGGCAAGAATCTGTCCTTTCTCTACAATATCGGCAATATGGACCATATTATGGATTCTGCCGGTCCCCGGGGAGTGGATCACACGTTCTTTGCTGACACCGCCTACCATTCCGGGGACACCAGTATTTGGAATGGCCGGGCCCTCTGTGATGATTCTGGCAAGATCGTGACCTCGCATGGTTTCCACAACGTAATCTACGTCTTCCCCGGCTGTAAAGCCTGGTCCCAGACCAATGGTAAGGGGTGCCATATTTCTTGAAGTTCCAAGATTTCTCTTTGCAAGAATTGCATCTACCAGAGCAGCTACCTTGCCCTGCGCGGAAAGTTCAATAATACAATTGCCTGCCGGATCGACCATAAGTGGGATTTCCCCTGCTTGCCAGACCTGCCCGCATTCTT
Organism: Ruminococcus sp. RTP21358st1_G6_RTP21358_211008; assembly: GCF_040908885.1. Classification (NCBI taxonomy): domain Bacteria; kingdom Bacillati; phylum Bacillota; class Clostridia; order Eubacteriales; family Oscillospiraceae; genus Ruminococcus; species Ruminococcus sp. RTP21358st1_G6_RTP21358_211008. Next base: position 18,014 of record NZ_JBDGDM010000064.1, on the reverse strand, counting down.
CCAGAGAATCTATTCTTCTGCAAAGAATCCCTTCTACTGCTGCTGTCCCATCATACACAGCTTCGCAAAACGCTACCTTTCTGCGGATTGCACTTGGTTTTTCACATTCTAAGATCAATACACGATAGCCACAGCGATGCAGTCTGTGGATCACGCCGCTTGCCAGGTCTCCGCCGCCGCGGACTATTATACACTTGTCACTCATACTTTTTTTCCTGCCCATTTTTAATATTTTAGAAAAGGCGGGGAAGTCCCCGCCCTCTGATATTTTTGTGTTATAACAATATTGATACATGTTAGTCATTTTTTATTTAATTCAGTTAATTTCATAACAATATTGTTTTGTAATTAATATTATAACACTTTTTCCATTTACAGTATAGTATAAAATACATTTTTAATATAGAACCCATGAACAATAGATTACTGTTCACTCCGTTCACAGCAACATGCTTCGCGATGCACAGAAATCATGCATTCGCATGATTTCGCGCCGCACTTCTCGGGTTTTCTGGGAACTACGTTCACAAAAACAGCACGCGGAATGTCACCAGTAAACAGTAACAACAGCAGCACTTAAATTATTTACCCTCAGCGGCCATATTCTCCTTATTCACCTTCTCCACTGCATTCACAATATTCTCATACCCTGTACAGCGGCAAAGATTTCCTGCCATATGTTTGCGGATGGCATCTCTCGTAAGCTTCTCGCCCCGCTCAAGAAGCACTGTGGCAGACATAACAAAGCCTGGTGTGCAGAATCCGCACTGGATGGCGCCTTCCTCAATAAAAGCTTCCTGAATCCTGGTAAGTTCGCCATTTTTCTCAAGACCTTCCAGGGTGCGGATATTCTTTCCCTCAGCCCAGACTGCCAGATAAATACAGGAGTCAATGGTCTCGCCGTCAATGATCACAGTACAGGCACCGCATTCACCTACTTCACAGCCTTTCTTCACAGAGGTAAGCCCAAGGTGGTTTCGCAGCATGTCAAGAAGGGATTCTCTCACGTCCACATACTCAGCTACCTCTTTTCCATTTACAGTACACTGTACCAGCCGCATATCCTTTTTCATGACTGCTCACCTCCTGTTACATTCTCAGCATCAGATGAAGGATAAATTTTTCCATTTGAACTTATATTTTCGTCTGAAGTTGTCCGGACATCCGGCACTACAACTCCCGTCACCATTCCCCTGCGAACACTCTCCTTCAATGCCCGTTTGGCAATCTCCCCGCCAATCTGCAGGCGGAATGCCTTTGAAGCTCGCCAGGAATCTCTGGGATTGATTTCTTCCCTTACCAGCTCTTCCACCTTCTGGTAAAGTTCCTCGCCAATTTTCATGCCCCTCAGCGCCTCTTCCGCCTTCATACAGCGATACGGCACGGGTGCAGCTACACCAAAGGTGATCCTTACATCCTCCAGAACCTTTTTCAGAGGATCGATTCTGCTGACTACACTACAGCTCAGAGTCGCAATATCCATTGCATTTCGCATGGAATACTTAATATAAAATCCATGATATCCCTGATAATCCTTCCCTGGGATCACAATGTGGGTGAGCACATCTCCCTGATGCAGATCCACCTTACCAGGTCCCAGATAGAAATCCCTGATAGGAACCATCCGTCCACCAGTTCCATCTGCGATCCGCAGCATGGCATTCAGTGAAAAAAGTGTAGGTGCACTGTCCGCACTGACCGCACCATTACAGACATTTCCGCCAATAGTACCAATATTGCGGACCTGAGGTCCGCCAACCTGATCTACTGCTTCCCCCAAAACCGGAATCAGCTTCTGAATCACCGGATCATTGGTCACATGGGAAAAAGTAGTTCCTGCTCCAATATAAATATCACCAGACTCCATCTGCCGAATTCCCTTGATTTCCTTAATATCACGAATGCTCACTAAAGATGTACCGGCCATTTTGCCCTCACGGATCTTAATCAGCACATCACTTCCCCCGGAAATCACCCTTGCATCCGGATGCTCCTTCAGAAGAGTTACCGCTTCCTTAATGGTCTCTGCATTATAATAATTTTCAATATCGTACATTCCTCATGCCCCCTTTCTCAGATCAGTCCGGCCTTTGTAAAACCGTCTATCAGTCTTTGCGGTGTCAGAGGAATCTCAGAAAAGCCGATGCCAGTTGCATGAAGCACAGCATTCCGGATGGCCGGTGCACTTGGAATTGCAGGAGGCTCGCCAAGGGCTTTATTTCCATATGGACCCATTGGATCGTTCAGCTCTACAAACTCAGCAGTCAGATCCGGAGTATCCATCATTGTCATCATTTTATAATCCAGCAAAGTCCCATTTAATGGTCTTCCTGTTTTCTCATCGATAAGAAGCTGCTCAGAAACTCCATAACCGATTCCCATAAACATGCCGCCATGAACCTGCATTGCTGCAAGCTGCGGATTCAAAAGGGTTCCACTGTCATGAACATTCACAATATCCAGAACCTTGATCTTGCCAAGTTTCATATCTACTTCTACTTCCGCAAAACAACAGCCGCTGGCAACTGTATTCTTCTTCACCTGTCTGGAAACCTCTGCTGTAAGGACAGAAGAATTACTCAGACTGTAATAGCTCTCCATAGCCAGATCCTCAAGGGAAATCGCAGGCTTGCCATCTGCCAGAATATAACCATCCTCCAGTTCCAGCCGGTCCACATTACCTGGAACAAGTGTTCTGGCATATTCTAAGATCTTCTGCTTCAGCTGCTGCGCACATTCCTTCACGGCTGTACCGGTGACAAAGGACTGTCTGGAAGCATACGCACCTGTATCAAAAGGCGTCACATCTGTATCCTGCTGGGTTACAATATGCACCCTGGAAATATCCATATGTAAGGTCTCTGCTGCCATCTGGGAAAATACAGTATCCGCGCCTTGTCCAATCTCTGTAGCACCAACCTGCAGCTGTACACTTCCATCCTGATTCAGAGACAGCCTTGCACCTGCAATCTCCAGAGAAATTGGCCATACACCAGTCTTATAGGAAAACAGTGCCATACCAACTCCACGCCGGATATCGCCAGTCTGGTTCTGATATGCTTTCCGTTTCTCATCCCAGTGAATATACTCTGCTCCTTTTTCCAGGCACTCAAAAATACCGTTGGTATTCGCTGCGATTGGCTTCAGATAGGCATCTTCATAATAGCCATGGATCAGATTTTTTCTGCGGAATTCCAGCGGATCCATACCGATTTCATAAGCAATATCATCCATAAAGCTCTCCGTAGCAAAGCAAACCTGAGGAATACCATATCCTCTCATCGCCCCTGCTGTAGGACAGTTGGTATAGACGGTATAAGCTTCCCCTCGGATATTTGGGCATGCATACTGAAGTCTGCTGGCCGTCAGACCATTGGCTGCTATGGCATGTCCGTGGGATGCATAAGCTCCCTGATTGGAATAGGTAGTCATCTCTTTTGCAAGAAGATGTCCTTCTTCATCCACGCCTGCTTCCATGTCATATTCAATGGAGTGACGGGTTCTGGTATTGGTAAAGGTCTCCTCACGTGTAAGCTCGATCTTCACGGGACGACCGCCCACCTGCATGGTGAGAAATGCATTCAGAGGTTCATAAAGCACCTCCTGCTTGTTGCCGAAACCACCGCCTACATAAGGCTTGATCACACGTACCTGCCCCCAGGGGATTCCAAGTGCCTGGCCAACAATACGGCGCACAATATGGGGAATCTGTGTGGAAGAAACCACCACGACCCTGCCCTTTTCCATATAGGCGTAAGAAATATTATTCTCAATATGGCAGTGCTGGACAATAGGTGTCTTATAACTTCTTTTCAGCTTCGCGGCAGCCTTCTCCATTGCGCTGTCCACATCTCCGATCGCAAAGCTGGATCTTGCCAGAATATTATCCTTCTTGTCAAGATGAATGGGATGCTCCGTTCCACGCATGGAAATCTTCGGGCTCACGACCACCGGATATTCTTCATATTCTACTTTGATCAGCTTCAATGCCCGGGAAGCTGTCACTTCGTCCTCGGCTACTACAGCTGCAATATCATCGCCATAATACCGTACTCGTCCGGTGAGCAGATTACGGTCTGCCACATCCTGATGAGCAAGCTCCACGGACCAGGGATGTCCTGGGGTGGGATAACAATGATTCGGTACGTCCTTAAAGGTAACTACCTTTACTACGCCGTCCAGAACCTCTGCTTCGCTGGTGTCAATGGTTTTTACCACGCCGTTTCCGATCTTTGCATGATAAACCCTGGCTACCAGACACTTATTCAGAATCAGGTCATCTGTAAATTTCGCACGTCCTGTCACTTTCTCATAAGCGTCTACTCTTGGAACACTCTTTCCAATCATATGCTTCACCTTCTTTATATTTTTTGCAGCGGATGCCTCCAATCCGCCCTTTACCCCCTCATAAAGGAATGGCCGACGCCGTTCAAAAAACAAGTTTACGGTTCTTCTTTGAACTGATCGTCGGCCCTTTATGCTTCTTCTCTTTCCGTCTCAACCTAAAAAATATTGTACAAAATATTCTTTCAACGCAAAATTATTGTATCATATTTCACCGATGTTTTGCAATAATTTTATAAATAATTTAGTTGTTTTATCTGTATAATTTTGAAATTTCTGCAAATTCGAAGCTCTATCAGCCTGGAGCATGTCTGGAAAATCATTCCAGCAATCTTCATTCCCTGCTTTGCGGTATATTTCGCCATGGAATATTGCGTAACTGCCATAATCGCTTCTCTAATTTTTCGCTGTATAAATCCCCCGCAGATCGTAAATCGCATGTCTTGGACACTTCACTGCGCACATTCCACAGCTCAGGCAGACAGACTCTTCTATCACTGCACAGTTATCTGTAACCTGGATTGCCCCGGCCGTACAGGTCTTCTCACAGATTCCACAGCCGATACAGCTGACTTCACACTGTTTTTTTGCCTCTGCCCCTTTACTCTTATTTGAGCATTTTACTACGATCCAATTGGCACATTCATGGACATGAATGATCTTCTGGGGACATACCTTCCCACATGCCCCGCAGCCGATGCATTTTTCTTCATCTATTTCCGCCACACCATACTCATTCAGGGAAATGGCGCCAAATTTACATTTCTCCACACAGGCTCCACAGCCAATACATCCATCTTTGCATCCATTGTCCCCTGCTGTAACCCTGCACCCCCCGTTACATGCCACAACAGCTGACCGATACGGAAATTTCTTCTTTACTGCCATCTCTCATCCCTTCCTTTCATATGGTGTTTCGCTAAGAGGAAGGCTGTAACGCCTTACACCATCTCTTCGGAAATAGGCATCTGCTATTGCGGGTGCTGTGGGAATGGATGTAATTTCTCCAATACCAATAGCACCGCAGGCAACCTTAAGACCTGGTTTGTCGATAACAATGGCATCGATCTTCGGAATCTCATGTGCACGGAAAAGGCCTAAAGAACCATACTTGGAAATAGGTTTACAGTTCTCATCAATGGGATATTTTTCCCGCAGGGCAAATCCTATGGACATTACCACACCACCCTCGATCTGCCCCTCACAGGACAAAGGATTTACCGCTTTTCCCACATCATGAGCAGCAACTATCTCTTCTATCTTGCCTGTCTTGGAATCCAAAATACAAACCTGGGTAGCATATCCATAAGCAACATGGGAAACCGGATTGGGCACATTTGCACCAAGAGGATCGGTCTTCGCAAGATATTCTGCATAATAAACCTTACCGATCATATCTTCTACGCTTAATCCTGCTTTTTTATCCTCCATCAATTTCTCACAGGCTCTTCTGCAGGCCTCACCGGTGATCAATGTCTGTCTGGAACCGGATGTAGTTCCGGAATCTGGTGAAATCCAGGTATTGCTGCGCTCGTAAATGATATCCTCTCTTTTTATATCTGTATTACTCACGATCATCTGGGTCAGTACTGTGCCAAGCCCTTGTCCAATACAGGAAGCTCCTGAGTAGATGTGAAGCTTCTTATCCTCTTCATAAATCAGTTTCACGCGGCCAGTGTCTGGAATTCCAACACCAACCCCTGCATTCTTCATGGCGCAGCCAATGCCCACCGCTTTTCCTGCTGCCAACGCAGCTTCATATTTCGGCTGTACCGCTTCTAAGGTCTCCACAAGACCTGTGGAATCGTCAACAATCTGACCATTCGGAAGTGTCTCCCAGGGCCGAATCGCATTGCGGTAACGAATTTCCCAGGGAGTGATTCCCACCTTATCTGCCATCATATTCAAAAGTGTCTCTGTAGCAAAACAGGTCTGGGTAACTCCGAATCCGCGAAATGCTCCTGCCGGCGGATTATTGGTATAGTAAGCTGTTCCCTCAATTTCAAAGTTTTCGTAGTGATAAGGACCTGCTGCATGGGTACATGCGCGCTCCAGAACCGGACCGCCAAGAGATGCGAATGCACCTGTATCCGCGGCAACCTTTGCCTTTACTCCCATGATATTTCCATTTTCATCACAGCCCATGGTCATATCCATATAAAAAGGATGGCGCTTAGGATGGACCAGCAGGGATTCTGCTCTTGTAAGCTTCATCTTAACCGGTTTCTTCGTTACATAGGTAAGAAGCGCGCTTAAATGCTGCACAGTCATGTCTTCCTTACCGCCAAATCCGCCGCCTACCAGCGCATTTTGTACCTTTACTTTGTCTGTACCAAGAACTAAGCTGCATTCGTGCAGAGTCTGATGTGCTGACTGGTCTGTAGAATATACAAAAACATCTCCGTCTTCATCATAAAAAGACACAGCACATTCCGGTTCCAGAAATGCGTGTTCCGTCCATGGTGTCTCAAAATGATGGGAAATCACATATTTGGAATTTTTTATAGCCTCTGCTGCATTTCCCCGGCTGATATGTTTATATGCACAGATATTGTTCTCTTCCTCATCAAATACCTTTGGTGCATCTGGTTTCGCTGCCTCTTCAATCGTATGAATGTGAGGAAGCACCTCATACTCAACCTGGATCAGCTTCGCTGCCTTATCCGCAGTCTCTTTATCCCGGGCTGCCACAAGTGCAATGGCATCTCCCAGATAATGGGTAAGCCCTCCTATGGGAATCAGGGTATACTGATCATGCTTTAAATGTCCGATTTTATTCTCTCCTGGAATGTCTTCTGCCGTAACAACCGCCTCTACCCCAGGAAGTGCCAGTGCCTTGGTCTTATCAATGGAAAGCACTCTTGCACGCGGATATTTACTTCTCAGAGCTGATCCATAAAGCATACCATCCAGATAAAAATCGTCTGGATATTTTCCGGTACCAAGAACCTTTTCCCCAACATCGATTCTTGCTACGCGGGAGCCAATATGCCAGTCGTTGTTAATTTCTTCCGGAAGTGTCCCCTCCTGCATAACTTTAGCCGCGATCCGTACTGCATCTATAATTTTTACATATCCGGTGCAACGGCAATAATTGTTACGCAAGGCATATTTGATTTCTTCATCAGTGGGCTCTTTATTCACATCCAGAAGAGCTTTCGTGCACATTACCATGCCAGGAATGCAAAAGCCGCACTGTACGGCACCAGCCTTTCCGTATGCATACGTATATACCTTTTCTTCCCATTCTGTCAGACCTTCTACTGTAATGATATTTCTGCCATCCAGCAGATCTGTATCCGGCACACAGGCCTTACAGGTTCTGCCATCGATAATCACTGTACAGGCTCCACAGGCACCCTCACTACAACCATCTTTTACAGAAGTCAGATGTAACTCATCACGGAGAAATCTGAGCAGCTTTTGATTTTTTTTCGTCTCTACCCTCTGGCCATTGACTGTAAATACTGCCATGTTGGACTCTCCTTTCTACTACCCCATGAAAGTCAGATGCTTTTAACTGCGCTCCAAACTTTCACAGTGAACTATGAGAAACACATTCTGAAGGTTTCCCAAATTATCGCAGCAGTCACCAAGATCTTATGCATGAACATACTTCGGCTCGCTGCCTGTCAAAATATAGACACTGTCCACAGCCCTTAAAAAGCTGTGGACAGTATTTCTATTACCTTATTTAGTTATCAGATATCCATAATCATCGATCACTGCACAGATCAGCTTCTTCAAACCGTCATACAGTTTGTCTGCCGGATCGTCTGCCTTGCAGTCTGTGATCTGGCCTACAAATCTGACCTTACAGGTCTTATTCTCTTTATCCAGAACAACAAAACCATCGTTCTTACTGTCTGCCATGTCTTTCTCGTTTGCAAACAGAGTAAATTTATCCTTGTATGGTGCACTTGCGTATGGGCAGAAGCTCTTACAGTTACCGCACTCATTACACATATAATCTACGTGGATCACCTGATTCATAGCCATTCCAGGAACCTTGATGGAAATATTGGCACGGTTCGGGCACACATCTACACAGTTCTCACAGACTTTGTTACAGGTAAGACATCTCTCTTCCTCTGTCTTCGCCTCTTTACTGTGCTTCAGGATACCTTTCTTTTCGAAACAGTCTTTCACATCACCTGTCACAGCTGCATCTCTGGTAATCTCTTTGCCAAGAATATCTTTCACTGCCAGCTGTGCATCCCGGATTCCCTCTACGATGGTTGCTGCGCCTCTGGCGCCGTCTCCGGCAACATAGACACCACTCACGCTGGTTTCAAGAGTCTTATCGTTGACCTTTGCTTTTCCTCTTTCATCTACTGCGATCTGGTTGGCAGTGTAGAAATCGGTATCAATCTTTTCTCCAACAGCTACGATCACGGTGTCAGCCGGAACCTCTACCACATCTGCAGTCTCGGTTACACCTGCACGTCCGGAAGCATCCATCTGGCCAAGCTTCATCTTCTTGCAGAGCAGTCTGCCGCCATCAAGACTTACAGGAGAAAGAAGTTCCTTAAACTCAACGCCCTCCTCCAGAACTTCCAGAAGCTCATCCTCTGCAGCTGGCATATAGCGTTTGGTTCTTCTGTATACAAGATAAACATGCTCTACGCCTTCTGTGCGTTTCGCAGCTCTTGCAGTGTCCATAGCAGTGTTTCCGCCGCCGATTACAACTACATTTTTGCCAATATTCAGCTTACCATCATTTGCCTTGAAATCACGAAGGAACTTCAGAGCGTTAACGGTCTCACCTTTTTCCAGTTTCAAAGTGCCAGGCTTGCCAGCTCCGATTGCCAGGATCACAGCATCATAACCCTGTGCTTTCAGATCTGCCACAGAAGTGATCTCTGTATTTGTGCGGATCTCTACACCCATCTTCTGGATGAAAGAAATATCTTTGTCAATGGCGTCGTCTCCAATACGGAATCCAGGTATCACGTAACGGATCACGCCGCCGGCTTTCTCTTCTTTTTCAAAAATGGTAACTGCTGCGCCCTCTCTTGCAAGGAAGTAAGCAGCTGCAATACCTGCAGGACCGCCACCAACTACGGCGACCTTCTTACCGTTTGGCTCGCCAGCCTTGATCTCACCGATCAGCTGCTCATAGCCATGCTCTGCTGCTGTCAGCTTGGTGCCACGGATATTTACGGATTCTTCGTAGAAATTACGGGTACATTTGGTCATACAGTTGTGTGCACATAAGGTACCTGTAATAAATGGCAGGGCATTTTTCTCAAGGATCACTTCAAGTGCTTCTTTATATTTCCCCTCACCAGTCAGTGCTACATACTGTGGAATATCCTGATGGATTGGACATCCTTCAGAACACGGTGCATAGAAGCAGTCCAGAAGAGGAACTTCTTTTGTGCTCTTTCTGTTCGGAACCGGCTTAATGTTCTTCACATGATGCCCATCAGTAATAGCATCTGCTGCCAGCTTCTTCAGTGCATCCACATCGATTCCTTCCCTTTTTTTCGGACAGATTCCTTCTACCTTATCTACTACCTGGGTAAATCTCTGGTAGCCGCCTGTCTTCAAAAGGGTGGTAGCCATAGTTACAGGCCAGATACCGCATCCCACAATTTTGTCAATATTGTAATAATCTGCACCTCCGGAATAGGAAATTCGAAGTTTTCCTGCGAATTCAGCAGAAAGTTTGGCTGCAAGGGAAATGGACAGCGGGAACAAAGCTTTACCGGACATGTACATTTCTTCACTTGGAAGCTCATTTCGTGTAACGTCAACCGGGAAAGTATTGGTAATCTTTACACCAAATTCCAGGCCCAGTCCTTCGGATAATTTCATCAGCCGTGTAAGCATGGGGACTGCATCCTCATACTGCAAGTCGTCTCTGAAATGGAAATCGCCGAATACCATATAATCATATCCCATCTCATCCATGGTCTTTCTTGCAAAATCATAGCCAAGAAGGGTCGGATTGCATTTTACAAAGGTATTCAGATGTTTCTCTGTAAGCAGATAATTTGCAATGCTCTCAATCTCCTGTGGAGGGCATCCATGCAGTGTGGAGATCGTAGCAGAATTACAGACATTGGACGGGATTGCTTCGATGTCTTCTCTGGTAAAATTCTGGAACTTGTCAGCATTGTCCAAAAGCCATTTTCTGCATTCCTGGAAAATAACAGTGTCCTTTGCTTCCATCATTCCGTCAATAAAGGTATTGACCTTGTCTCCCTTAATTCCTGCAAGATCATATCCTACGGAAATATTAAACTGGAACCCATCCTGTGCACCCAGGCCGAATTCTTTCGCGATCACATGAAGGATAAACCATGCCTTGATGTACTCGCCCATCGCGTCCGGAACAGTCAGCTCAGTTGACCATTCGCAGTTATATCCCTCATCATCTGCAAGAATACAAGGTTTATTCACGCATGCAGAAAGCTCTGCGCCATCCATCTTCTGAACTGTCTTCAGCTCAAAGAAACGGGCTCCTGCATAATAAGAAGCAATGATATTCTGTGCCAGCTGGGTGTGGGGACCTGCTGCCGGTCCCACTGGTGTCTCCAGGTTTCTGGTAAAAATAGTCATATCATTCTTCGGATCTGCTGTGTATGGGCGATGTACCCCAAATACAGTGTCCTGCCCTTTTTTCTCCTGAAGGACCCAGTCCATCAGCTGCCCGAAAGGCATACATGTCATAATATCGCTCATATTTATTTTCCTCCGTTAATATCGTCAGCCAGTTCCTGTGCAGACTGACGGCAGTCAGCCATAACCTTATCTACGTCACAAACCAGCACTTCCCTGTCTTTCATAAGAACCTTGCCGTTACATACAGTAGTCACAACGTCATGTCCTGTAGTTCCAAACAGAAGATGTCCGTTTACATTGTCTGCTCTCATAGGTGTAAGCGGGTTGTAATCCATTACGATCACATCGGCAGCTGCCCCCTCTTTCAGAACACCAAGTGGTTTCTTAAAGTAGCGGTTGGCAATAATTGCATTGTTCTCAAAGAGCATCTTGGGAACCTCACCCCATGCAGCATTTGGATCGCAGAGATGATGCTTGTGAAGGATATTGGCAACCTTCCAGGATTCCAGCATATCGTGGGTGTATCCATCAGTTCCAAGTCCCGTAACGATTCCCTTATGTACCAATTCCATGGTAGGCGGACATCCGCAGGCATTTCCCATATTGGATTCCGGATTGTGGACAACCATGGTGTCAGTCTCTTTAATTAAATCCATCTCATGCTCGTTAATATAAATACAATGTCCCAGAAGCGTCTTCGGCCCAAGAATATTCCAATCGTAAAGTCTGTCTACAATTCGTTTGCTGTGCTCCTTCAGGCACTGATGAAGGTCATAGATTCCCTCTGCAACATGAATATGATAGCCAACACCATCTGGCTTCAGTTCGTTACACAATTCCATGGTCTCATCGGAAATAGTGAAAGATGCATGCATACCCATCATAGCAGCGATCATGTCGCTGTCATCTGCAAGTGCGTGTTTGATAAAGTTCACATTCTCCATTACAGATTCTCTGGACTTGTCCATGCCGTCACGGTCGGAAATTTCATAGCAAAGGCAGGTACGGACACCAAGATCCTTAGCTGCTGATTCAATAGCACTGAGGGAACCGGTAATATGTCCAAAGCTTGCGTGGTGATCAAATACAGTCGTTACACCATTCCGGATACTGTCGATGTAAGTAGCCATCGCAGAAAGTCTGGTCTGCTCCAGGGTAAGATGACGGTCAATGGTCCACCACTGTCCATCCAGAATATCCAGAAAGCCCTTGGGATTATATCCTTTAATACTCAGACCTCTGGCAAAAGAGCTGTAGATATGCTCATGGGTATTGATAAATGCAGGCATGATAACTCCGCCTCTGGCATCTACAAATTCTCCATCTGGATATGCTTTTTTCACCTCATCTGTAGTCCCCACCATAACTATGGTGTTACCATCCATTGCAACTGCGCCGTTCTCTATAAATGCCTTGGATGCGTCCCGTGTGATCATTCTTCCATTACCAATAATAAGCATATGGCATCCTCCTTTACTTGTTAAAATTGTTGAATCAAAAAGCACAATTCAACATTTTTTAGGATATTTTATACAGATAATGTAACACATTCCCATATAAATTTCAATAGGAAATCTAAAAATATTTTTGGCTTTCTCAAAATTTTTGTTCAGACAAACTAACTGAGCACAGACAAAACAGGCTCTAGGGCATGTTTGAAAATGCTTTCTACAAGCTGTACGTCACAATTCGAGGGAGATTTTGCCCGCAGTCTGCATAAACATGAAAACAAGGCAGTCTGTCAATTAAACAAACTGCCTTGTTCTCTCTATTAATGGATTTTTCAAACAAGCTCTAATCCATAGCTGATTTTCCATCTGCATTATTCGTATATGTATCTTTATAACTCCCGGATCACATGCAAGAATTTCCGGCCCTTTTTCCATAATTCAGGATCAATTTCCACCTCATAGCCTTTGCCATTCTGCACATGCCAGTCATAAAAAGAGCGGTCTTCGTCTGCATATTCTTCCATAACATTCATGATCGTACCGCCATGCACCACAAGTGCTGCCAAAGAAATCCCATTACGGAGACAACCATTTACAGCTTTCTGGAAGCCGGTCACATTGCGTCTTTTAAATTCCTCTCTGCTCTCTCCTCCCGGAAATGGCAATAGTCCACCAGAATCGATCCAGGACTGGTAATGTTCATTTCCGTCCAGTTCCTGATAATTTTTATTTTCAAATTCTCCAAAATCACATTCTGCAAGCTCATCAATAATATTCAGCTTTTTTCCGGGAAAAAGGATTCCTGCTGTCTGGGTACAGCGGATCATAGGACTTGCATAAACTGCCTGTACTTCCGGATAAGCAAGCTGCGCCAGCATATTCCCAGCCTCCGGACAAAGAGGTTCATCCGTTCTTTTTCCTATATATCTTTTTAACTTATTCCCCTGGGTTTCCCCATGACGAATCAGAATAAGTTTAAGCATTTTTGATCACCGTCCCAATTCCACATACTACACGTATTACCTTTTTGCTTTTTGATGCGAGATCCGTACAGACTCTTCCCACTGCCTCCCGGTATTTCCGGTCAAAAGCATCCATGGGGACAACGCCGTATCCTACTTCCTGACTTACCAGAATGATATCCGGATTTTTCTCCCATAATTCTTCTGCCAGTCTGGCCACATCTTTGTCTGCTTTTAATTCTTTTTTGATATACTCCTGAAAATCAAGGACGCCCTCTGCATTCATAAGCTCTTCTTTTTCCAGATCGGCTCCCTTTTTCCAGCAGACATCAGGATGATGTGCTTTTGCATATGTGCTCTTTCCCTGAAAAGCACCTCCAATGATCATTTCCATTGTTACAATTTCTCCTTTTTTCCCAGTTCCCGGAGCGTGTCTGTAAAAGACTTTCTGCAAGATGTACGTCACAATTTGTGGGAGATTTTGCCCGGATGAGGGCGCGTAGCGGGCTACGACAACCGAATTCGGGCAAAATATACCGCAAAGTGGGGCGTGCAGATTGCGGGAATGATTTTTCAGACACGTCTAGATAAATACAGAAACAACAGCCAGTACAACAGCCATTCCCACCTCACAAAGGCACAGAAAATATCCTGCCAGGTCACCTGTAATCCCGCCAAAATATTTCATTGCTTTATAATGATAATAAAGGAAAACAAGTACTGCAGTTCCAAATGCCAGAATGCCCATCACAGGCTGGATCCATATCATCACCGCCAGCAGAATTCCAAGATAGACGATCAGCACATTTCGCACGATCATATCTTCTGCTTTTCTGGAAAATTCTGCTACAGTTCCATCTTTACGTGCCTTTGGAAACATCATGACACTGATTCCGGACAAACATCTGGAAACCATAAATCCGAGAGCCATAATCAAAAGTGCCCGCCTGTCCGTCCACAACTGACTGTAAGCTCCATACCATATCAGAAAAAAAGCACAGGCTGTAATAACCGCAAATGCACCGGCATGGGAATCTTTCAGAATTTCAAGACGTCTCTCCCTTTCCTGCCAGGAGCTTAATGCATCCGAAGTATCCAGAAGACCATCTACATGGATTCCACCTGTCACCATTACCGGAACCAGTACAAGAACTGCTGAGACAAAAGACGGATTAAATCCAAATTTTCCGCCTGCCCATCCTACCAGATAAGAAAGCGCTCCAATTACCAGGCCGATAAAAGGAAAAAAACAGAATGTATATTTCATATTCTCCTTGTTCCAGTCTGCCATTGGCATAGGGATTTTTGAATACATGGCAAATGCCACTTTAAAATTATTCCACAGCATTTTCAATGATTTTTCCTCCTTTATGCCAGATTGGAATCCCATATACTACTTCAACCACCTCATCAGCCATTTTTCCAATGTTTTGATTGATTATCCCCAGATATTCCTGATAGCGGATGGTATCGCCCTCATAACTGGCTGCTTCGGAAAAAATCTCATTCGTGACAATCACCAGATGACGTACCTGGCTACTCAACTTTTTTATGCCTTCCAAAACGGCTTCCACAGTTTTTTCACCAGCCCCTTTTTCCTCAAACATCTCATTAGCGGCAAGATTGGACATACATTCCAGAAGAACCACAGCATTTTCCGGGAAATCCAGATTCTTCAATCCGGTATAGCATTCAACTGTCTCGAATCCTTTTCCTGCACGCATTTTCCGATGACGTGCCACACGCTTATGACTTTCCTCGTCATATGGATGCATGGTTGCAATATAGATTCTTTTTGCCGGTCCAAAAGATACTATTTTATCTTCTGCAAAAGCAGATTTTCCGCTTCCGCTTCCTCCGGTCACGACTGTCATCATATTAATTCAGCTCCTCGTACTGGTCCACGTGAATATCATCAAATGTACTTAATGTATTGTAAAGAGTAGCTCCCATATCAAGAAACGGACAAAGGGCAATGGCTCCAGTGCCTTCCCCAAGACACATGTCAGCATGAAGCACAGCTTCTTTTCCAAGCTCATCCAGAACAAGATATGCTGCCGGTTCTTTGGACACATGACTGGCGATCATATAATCCGCTGCCTCCGGGCAAAGTCTGGCTGCTACAAGTGCGGCAACTCCGGAAATAAAACCGTCAATAAGAACCGGAATCTGTAATGCAGCTCCACCAAGATACACACCTGCCATTCCTGCGATATCAAGACCTCCAACTTTTGCAAGCACGTCTATGGAATCTTTTGCATCCGGCTTATTTAAATCAATGGCTTTCTTAATCGCCTGAATCTTGCGGGTAAGCCCATCGCTGGAAAGTCCTGCACCACGGCCAGTCATGGTTTCCACAGGTTGCCCCAGAAGCACAGATGCAACTGCACTGCTGGTTGTGGTATTTCCAATTCCCATCTCACCAGTTGCAAAAAGACGATACCCCTGAGCCTTCAGTTCTTCTGCCATAGCAATTCCTGCTTCAATTCCCTTTATGGCTTCGTCTCTTGTCATAGCCGGACCTTTCGTCATATTGTGGGTTCCATACATAACTTTCAGATCTGTACGTGCTGTAGTATCTCTTACCATTCCCACATCTACTGGCTTTACATCCACTCCACACTGGTGGCACATTACACATGCGGTAGTGGTTTCTTTTACAAAATTATCTGCTACAATTGCAGTGACTTCCTGTCCTGTCTGGGTAACCCCCTCTTCTACCACGCCATTGTCTGCACACATGGCAACAAGAGCCTTTTTTCCAAGATTCACTTTCTCATCCCCTGTAATTCCAACGATCTGCGTAATCAGATCTTCCATTTTTCCAAGGGAATGGAGAGGCTTGGCGATGCTATCCCATCGTCTTCTGGCTGTTTTCATTTTTTCCTCATTCAGAGGCTTTATCTGTTTAAGTGTTTCTTCTAATGTCATGATTTCCTCCCGCTGGTAAATACCAGGAATTTACTGAATATGTAATTTAATGCCAGAACTACAAACTGGGTGATAAATTTGCCGGCCATATCATTCATGTGTATGATCTCTGCAAAGAACCATACGCCTGCTACTTCGATCACCATTGTTACACCTCTCGCTCCGACAAATTTGCAGAATGGACGGATATGGTCTTTCAAAGTCTCGCATTTGTCCTGAAAAACAAATTTAGAGTTTACCACATAAGCAAAAAGAATTGCCAGAATAATCGAGATCACATTTGCAAGATCTCTTTGAACTCCTGCCTGGCGCAGAAGAAAAAAGCTCACCAAATTCACCAGTGTAGTACATCCTCCAAAAAACACATAACGTACCACATCACTGGCATACAGTTTCTTAATGAGAGCAGTCATGGTTTACCTCCTGATAGACATCCTCTTTTCCACGAAGAATCTGGGAAATGATATAACGTGGACGCCGTTTTACTTCTTCGTATATTTTTGCAATATAATAGCCGATGATTCCAAGACTGAGCATAATAGCGCTTCCAATAAGCAAAAGAACGATAAGGGTAGTTGTATATCCCTCTACCGCTCTGCCGGCAAAAAATTGTACCAGCGAATAAATAATCAAAATCAGGGAGCATCCAAAGCATGCCCCTCCTACGACCGTTACAAATTGCAGCGGTGCTGTAGTAAAAGCCACAATATTGGTAAACGCATATTTTATCAAGGACCAGGTAGACCACTTAGACTGTCCAGCTTCTCTGTCCCGCACCTCAAATTCCACATAAGTGGTCTTAAATCCCACCCAGGATGAGGTCGCACGGAAAAACATATTTCGTTCTGGCATAGAAAGAATACTATTCACTGCTTTCCTGTCCATCATTTTGAAATCCGAAGCATTCTGCATATTCACACCTGTAGCCTTGGACATGATTCCATAGAAAAAGCCAGCGCTCTCTTTGTGAAGCAGACTTTCCGTTCCTCTTGATTTCTTTACGCCTTCGATTACTTCCCATCCCTGCTCCCAGAGATGGTACATGGAAATCAAAGTTTCCGGCGGATGCTGCAGATCACAATCCATAACTGCCACCACATCTCCTGTAGCCTGGGCCATTCCTGCATATACTGCTGCTTCTTTTCCGAAATTTCTGGAAAAATGAACGCCAAGAACATTTCCATCTTTTTCTCCGGCTTTGGTGATTTCTTCCCAGGTTTTGTCTTTTGAGCCATCGTCAACAACAACTAGTTCGTAGGAAATGCCGGCTTCTGCTAATACTTCATGAAGAACACGACAGGTTTTTCCTACCACCAGTTCTTCGTTATAAGCTGGCAAAACCACTGATAATCTGCTCATTTTTTCATCCTCTTCTCTGCTGACAGCCTTGTATATTTATGTTTAAAACGTGACAGCAGATCTTATTCTTTTCGATTTTTCAACGTTCCCATTATATTACAAATCCAGTGGGCAGGCAACCTTAATTGATATTCTTCAGAATTTAATAACAAAAAAACGATAACCAACCGGCTACCGTTTCCGTTCTGTACCTTCAAAACTACATACATGTTACATCCTAATGGAATCATTTTACCTCTGCGTAAGTCTGGCAGCCACTTTATAACTGCCTTTCTCATTTCTTGGTCAAGCCCTCACCCTATTAGTAACAGTCAGCTCCATGCATTACTGCACTTCCACCCCTGCCCTATCTACCTCGTCGTCTTCAAGGGGGTTTACTTCTTTCGAATGGGACATC
>NZ_JBDGDM010000063.1:0-21571 GCF_040908885.1 Ruminococcus sp. RTP21358st1_G6_RTP21358_211008 | reverse complement strand
GTTACCGTGATCTTGTATTCAGTTGCATCATAGGTGATTCCCTCTACGGTTGTTCCTTTTCCCTGCTCGCTGACGGTGTAATAATAGGTTCCCGCCTCCGTGTACTCGATCTCTCCGAAGCTGTAAGCCCCATTCGCACCGTTGGTCGCGGTCACTGCTGCTTTTCCGTCTTTTGCTTTCCAGTTTTTATCTGTTTCCTGCAGGACGAAGGTGAACTTTCCTGCTTCCAGGGTCTTTCCTTCCAGGGTCTTTGTTCCGCTGAAGGTGATTCCTGTTTTCTTAGATGTATAACTGTTATGAAATACCAGATTATCTAGCCCTTTATCAGCACTCGCATTCAGTGTTCCGTTTCCATTATTAGTTACCGTTACTGTAATAATGTAACTATCTGTAGTATACGTCACTCCTGGAAGTTTATTTTCCGGTACTTTTTCAATCACTTTATAATAATAAGTTTTCGCCGTAGTATATGTGATTGTATCAAAAGTCACGGTTCCGTCTGCCGCATTGCTCTTGGTGTCTGTATAGCCACCTGTTACTGCATTTCCGGCCGAATCTACTTCTGCGATTGTGAAGCTAAATTCCCCCTCTTTTAGTTCTCGACCACTTAACTCCTTCTTTACAACAGGTGTATATGTTCCACTTGCTCCAGTGTTAGAAATATTTACATAGGCAGTACGTTCTCCCTGAATAGGGGCTTTATGAATTTCTCCACCTATCTGATGTAGAATTTTTGCCACATCTAACTGAGAGACATTATTTCCAGAATATAAGGTTCCATCTGGCAACAACTGAATACCAGGTAACTGACCTCCACCTAACTTAACTGTTCCATTAAATGGAGTTCCATCTTCTTTTATATAATTCCATACGATATTCAGGCCAGCTTTTGACCAGTTTTTGCCATCCTTAATATTAGTTCCACCAACATCTACTATTCCGATATCACCGCCTAACAAATCAAGTTCTGTTATTCCATCTGGAACAATCATATTTATTACTAATTTTTCAGCTGAATCGGCTAATATATTTCCATTGTATGGTAAATAAACCGAATTTCCGGTCAAGACATTTGGAGTAATATAAATAACCTGTGTACCATTTCCTGATTTAGCCGTTCCTAAATCCCTGGCCAGAGTTTTCAACTTCCCATTAATCATGGCAGATACGCCACCAGAAGAATATTCTCCATTAGTAACTCTTGAAGTAAACTCACTATCTGACAAGCCATATTTTACATTATTTACTTGTCCTGATATTGAAATTTCACCTGATTTAGATGTTGTGTACAGATTTCCATCTCTTAATTTAACTGTACCACTAGCTGTTTTTACGTAGTTATCATTATTAAAAATTTCAATTGCTGTATTTTCACTATAAGATACTGTGAAGTCCTTATATGTATTACTTACCTTATTATATTTTCCACTGCCATACGTATATTGTCCTGACTTACTTTCTTCGAGCTCATATACACTATACTTATAGGAAGAAGAACCCGTTCCGCTGGAGCTTCCTAACTCAATCGTATCAAAATTGAAAGATTGAGTTCCATCCTTACTAAATGTAAGCGCTTTTACCTGTACCAGCTTATCGTTGCTATCAAATAATCCAAATTTAAATGTTTCTGTATCTTTTAATCCAGAAACCGTTTTAGTTGTATGAATCTTTAATCTTTCTGTATACTGGCCAACGTTACCGCTATCGCCTATATCACTACCATCTGAGTGAAACGAATCTGTGGCAATATTTCCTTCCATGTCGCCAGCATTATAGAACGTTCCTGCAAACACAGCATAATTTGTCGCAGATCCCAGAGAACCATATACATCTGAAACAGTGGTATTACCAATAGTGGTAACGTTTATCTCTGCCGCGTCACCATTAATCTCGCCGCCAGATACCTTTTTTGTGTAGTCTAATATATTATTGCTTTTTATTACAGCGTAATTATCCTGAGCATAATTTTCATTATAACTGCCCTGTTTCAGTGTTAGCAGTACTACCTGGGCATCGGTAATATTCCGCGATTGCAAAATTACATTACCACTTCCGTCCGTTACATCAACCTTAGCGACCTTTGATCTGGCTTCATACCATGAACCATTATCCTTCATTGCAGCCACATAATAAGTTCCATCTGGTGCATTAAGTGTAACATCAACCAGCTCCGCACTCTTCTGCTTCACCCTTCCCACCGTCGCCGCATACGTCGTCACAGATGAATCAGCCATGATCATCACGAAAGCGAGAAACAGTGCCAAGAAACTTCTTAAATACCCATTCTTTTTCATAATGTCTCATTCCTTTCTTTGGATATATAGATTTATTTTAACCGAATCGGGAATTATTTTCGGTTGCATGATAGATAGTATATGATTTTTAAATATATTCTATCACTTTAGCTCTTTCTCCAACTCTTTCATTTTCCGAAAGAGTTACAAAAACGAGCGATTTCCTATGGCATTTTTAGCATTTTTCAAGTCTTTTTCATAAATCAGGAGCAAATGAGCTCATATTCATCACAAATCACATCGTAGACCATAATTTATACCTCCATTTCACACATCTCTCCAATGGATGCCACATAGAAATCAACCTGAGTGAATTTCTTATCGCCAGAGAGCTTATTGAATTTTTTTGCAATTCGTTTGGAAACGATGGGGCAGTTCTCCTGGCTGATTTCGATCAACATGACAATATACTGCCGGACATTGTATCTGGTGTAAAAATCACCTTTTCGTATGGATGACTGGATAGCCTGTCTGAGAAGTTCGGACTTTTCACGTTCCTTCTCCTCCGAAACATGATCCGCCTTATAGTCCAGTGTGCAAAGCATAACAAACACGGATAAGCCGGAACGCTCCACCATACGGCTGAATACATGATAGATGTCAACAAAGCTGGGAAACGGACAGAAATATGCTCCTACTGCAGCCTCCTTTTCCCGAAGTCTTTCCTTGATATCGCTAAGGGCACCTGCTGCCTGTGAAGTCCGTTCTCCCATCAGCTTGAAACGCTTTAACATTCTCTCCGAAGGGGCCACTCCCATTTCATCGAATAAAAGCTTTTCGGTGTTTTGGTAAACTTCAAGGCCTTCCTTATATCGGGACATTCCGATCAGGCTGTCGATTTCCCAGACCTGCCACTCGTCAAAGGGATAAATTTCGGCGGCTCTGTGCGCCACTTTATGCAGATCTTCATACCGTTCATGCCCCTTCAGCCAGCGGCACAGCTCCTCTGTAACACGGAAGTACTCATCTCTGCACCGGACATTCTCCACAGCGACCCATTGCTCCCCGATCATATCCGGGAGAAATTCACCTTTATAAATTTTCCAGGCCTGCATCCAGAGATGGAGCTTGTCCTCTTCCCGTTTCTCCTTTTTTTCTTTCTCTATCAGTTTCCGGAACTCATTTACATCAACCTGAACTTCAATATTTCCGTCCCAACGGCACATTCCGGACTGGATATTTATGTATTTGCTATCTGGAAGTCCAATATCCTTCAGCTGTTTACGAAGTCTGAAAATGGTGTTGTTCAGGCTTCCGTTCTTATTCTCCACCTCAACTCTTCCATAAAGGGCATCTATCATAGCAGCTTTGGAAATTCCGCCGTCTTCGGTATGAAACATAAGCAGCTGAAAAAGCTGTGTAGTCTTCGACGCCTTATTTCGATCCAGTACCAGTTCTTTTCCCTTATATTCCAACGAAAAGGTTCCAAGCATGCGAACCTTTAATACGTTTTTTTCCATATACTTTTCTCCATAACTAAAATAATTCTAGAACGTATTTATTGCAGACGTAATTAGCAATAGCCTTTTATTTCCTTATTAATTATAATACGACTTTTTTACATAATAACACCAGAATAAAAAAAGAACTATTAACATTTGGTTAAAAAAAAAGCAGAAGTTTTCGTTACATGTACTGAAAACTTCTGCTCTTACTGCTTCTTTATTCTGTTACTTCGTACTGCCTCAATTCATATTTCAGTTTGGTGCCCTCTTTGATTTCTATTAGCAAAAGGACTCCGGGCACCGGCTTCTCACCGGCATGTCCTCGCCTTTTACGTATCTTGCATTAAATTCCATATTAATCTGGCGAAGCTCTTTCTTCCCGTCAATGTATTCCTGATACATCTCAGCCAGCCCTGCCATACAACCGTCGCAGTTCGCCTCAATATTTCCAAGGGATTCTGCAACAATCTTCTCCCGCTCCTCACGGGTAGTTTCTGCGATTAAATATCCCGCCATCTTTACGCCTCCACTTTCTCAGGTAAATTTCATTATCTCTATTATAGCGTACTCCTTAACAATTTCAACTTTAACTTCCATAAACACTTTGGAATTAATTGATAAATCCACCTGCAAAAACTGTTTATTTTCTCGTTTATGTGTTATATTATATCTACCTTATATTAGCCAGGAGGACTTTATGCAGAAAAAACGAGTAGGTGTGATTACCTTCCATAACTACGACAATTACGGTGCCATCCTGCAGAGCTATGCGCTTCAAAAAAAGCTGCAGGAAATCGGCACTCAGCCGGAAATTATTGATTACCGCTGCGACTATATCAGCAATCCTTTCCGTCTTGTAAACCTGAAAAAGAAAGGACTTTTTAACTATATTTACGGGGCGATCGGCCATATCTGCTACATTCCCCGCCGTTTCAAATGCAACAGATTCCGTAAGCATATGCGTTACAGCCAGCCTGTCACTCAGGGTAAAATGCAGCCGGTAGCTGGCAAATACGATATTTATATTGCTGGAAGCGACCAGATCTGGGATTACAAGCTTACCAATTTTGACACTACCTATTTCCTTGATTTTGTAAAAGAGGGAAAAAAGAAATGCAGCTATGCCGCAAGTATCGGTGAAAATCTTCCGCCGGAAGAATACCAGCAGAAATATAAAGAACTGCTTTCCGATTTTGATGAAATTCTGGTTCGTGAAGACTATGGCGCTGACATTGTAGAGAATCTCACAGAGAAGCGTCCTGAAGTGGTCTGTGATCCTACCCTTCTTCTCACTGCGGAGGAGTGGGATAAGCTTCTGGTTGAGCCAAAATATAAAGAAAAATACATTCTGGTTTACCAGCTGGGAATTAACAAAGAAATCGTAGACTTCGCCCGCCGACTCCACAATAAGACAGGCTACCGTATTGTATACATTCCTTTCCCATTAGTCGGACTTCTGAAATGTGACTGCAAGATCACAGTTGGTCCTGCAGAGTGGATGGGACTTTTCAAAAACGCAGAATATGTAGTTTCTGATTCTTTCCATGGCGTTGTTTTTGCCCTTATTTTTAACCGCAAATTCTTCGCCAAGGTAAACGGTCACCACATGAACCGCCGTGTTCAGCAGCTTCTTAATCTGGTGAAGCTTACTGACAGAACTATGGATGATGTTTCTTACGAGAAGCTTACCGAAGAAATTGATTTCACTTATGCAAATGAGCAGATTGCCCGCTTCCGTGAGCACTCTATGGAACAGCTGCGCCAGATGACATCTGAGGATTAAGCAGCGATTACCAATAAATGGAGATTTTTAGCAAATGAATAAAGAAAAAAATGTAAAAAAAGCCTTTTTATGGAATATGATCGGAAGTACCTGTTACTCAGGCTCCTCCTTTTTGTATCTCCTGGTGGTAACTCGTGTGTGTGGCGCACAACTGGCAGGTTTTTATTCCTTAAGCTATGCTACTGCACAGCTGCTTCTGCAGGTGGGACGCTATGGTGTCCGCACCTATCAGGCCACGGATCTGGAGCACAAATATATTTTTTCTGAGTATAAGGTTTCCCGCATTATCACCTGTGCACTGATGATGCTGTTTGGAATTATTTACAGTTCCTTCAGCTTCAAAGGCGAATATATTATCATCAGCACTTTTATTATTATGATGAAAATGATTGATGCGGTGGAGGATGTTTTCCACGGAAATCTTCAGCAAAAGTACCATGTTGAGCAGATGGGAAAAATGCTGGCGGCGAGAAATCTGTATTCCGCAGTTTTTTTCACCGCTATGCTTATTATCACCAAGAGCCTGTACTGCACCTGTGTTGCTACTTCTACAACCTCCCTTATTCTGTGTCTTATCATTAACTCACAGATGACCAGAAAATACGTTGGTCATGAAGAGGATGGACGCAAGCTTCAGATGTCTCATGTGTGGGAGTTACTTCGAACCTGTACGCCTATGTTTATCGGTACTTTTCTTTCCCTGCTGCTCTACAACATTCCAAAATACGCAATGGCTGGCGTTATGACAGATGAATATCAGACTTACTATAGCATTCTGTTTATGCCGTCTTTTGTAATTTCACTAATGTGTGAGTTCGTGTTTAAGCCTACCATCACCACCATCGCGGAATTATGGTGGGAAAATAATGTGAAAAAATTCACACTGTACATACTGCGGATCATTGGCATCATCCTTGTCTGCTGTGTAGCTGTTGTGGCTGGAGGACATCTCATCGGTCGAACATTGCTGGAGATTATTTACGGCGTGGATCTTTCCCCATATAAGCTGCATTTCGTAGTTCTGCTTATCGGCGGTGGAATCAGCGCGGAAGTCTACATGATCTACAATATCCTTATCGCTATCCGCTGGGGAAAATGCCTGCTTCCAGTTTATTCCATAACCGCAATTGTTACCATCGCAGCTGCCCGGATCCTGGTGCAGCAGTGGGGAATTATGGGCGCAGCATTGAATTATGTGCTGTCCTGCTCCATTTTGTTTGTGCTGTTTACTTCGATCCTGGTTTATGTAATTCTTCGAAAAAAGCATCAGAACTAATTCAGTTAATACAACATCCCCCGGAAGGGAAATGTCCGTTTATTGGGACTATTCTTTCCGGGGGATGTTTTTTACTATCTGTTATTCTTTCGGATTTATGCATGGAAGTTGATAATTCCGAACTCCTTCATAGCCCGATAATGCCAACAGCAACAGCAAATCACGCTGTGGTCCTTTCCAGGATTCTACAGGTTCGTACCATTCGTGGATGGTATGCTCTCCACCGCCTTTTCCTCCCCAGCCCACAGTGATGGCAGGGATTCCAAGACTGATGGGGATGTTGGCGTCTGTACTGGCGGCACCGATGTACAGGGTTTCCATGCCTATGGCCTGATTTGCAGCATTTGCAGCCTGGACAATCTGGCAGGATTTGTCCTGGGTACCAGCGGGGCGCATGCCCTTTTGTTCGAAGGTGACTGTGATGCGGTCATCTTCTACTGATGTTTCCCTTTCTCCATTATCAGCATTCACTGACACTGCGCCAGCTGTATCTCCCACACTGCATTTTGCCGTCATATTATTGCAGTCAAGGGTTCCTGTACTCTCGGAACTTAAAGTTCCATATCCCCAGCGGGTGTTTTCCTCATTCACGGCTTCTTCTATTGCCTGGTGGAGTTTTGCAGATAATTTCTCAAGTTCCCCTGCATCCACAGAGCGCATGTCCACCAGCATAGAGCACTCTGCCGCGATTACATTTACAGATGTGCCGCCGTTTACTACGCCTACACTGAAAGTGGTTTTCGGGTTCTTTGGTGTCTGGAAGTCGCTGATTTTCGCAATAGCCCTTCCCATTGCGTGAATCGGGTTGGGAATTCCGAAGCCGGTGAAGCTGTGTCCGCCGGTTCCGTGGAAAGTTACCAGATAGCGTTCACTTCCTACCGCCTGGTAGATGATTCCGGAGGTGTTTTTATCATCAATGGAAACGAAACCATCGTAGTGCCCTTCTGTATTTGCCATATTCTTAAACACATGCTTAATTCCCCTCAGGTCGCCAAGCCCTTCTTCACACACATTCGCACAGAACACAATATCTCCCTCGCCGCGAATTCCTGCAGCATTCATTGCTCTTGCAAGACTGAGAAGTTCTGCTACCGCCCTGGTATCGTCTCCGATTCCCGGACAGCTGTAGCGTTCGCCTTCTTTCTTCAAAGTAAGGTCTGTCTCCCTTGGGAAAACGGTGTCTGTATGTCCCGCAACCATGATTCGTGGTCCATTCCCAGCCCCTTTCCAGGTTCCCAGCACATTTCCCACCTCATCAATGTGCACATCTGAAAGCCCGGCATCCACCATCTTCTTTCGGACATATTCTGCTTTTTCCCCTTCTTCATAAGAAGGAGCCGGTATCTGGCACATTTCCAGGTGCTCCTGCAAAGTTCTTTCATCATCTTCACGCAGAAATTTTAATGCTTCCTGCACACCGTTATATTTCAGTAATTTATCCATAATCGTTTCCTTTCAACTATACTTTCAACTATAGAAAAGTCAGCAAGTTCCAGCCTTCCCAGCCCAAACCTCCTGACTCTCATACGTCTGATTATTATCTTTTTATCACCATACAGTGGTTTTCCACTCATCTGGTCAACACTACATTCGAAATGATTTTTTGCAGAATCAGATCCACTGAACATAATTATAATCTCTCCAGCAGCTTCTCCAAATCTGCATAACTCTCAATATTATTGGACTCCCTGCGAAGCCCTGCACTGTGGGGCATTCCGGCTGTATACCATGCCACATGCTTACGCATCTCCCGAATTCCGATAAACTCACCCTTCATCTCGATCTGCGCCCGCGCATGTTTCAGAATCATCGCTTTCACTTCGGCAAGAGACGGTCTGGCCAGCTCTTCCCCAGTTACAAAATAATGATTCATCTCCCGGAAAATCCATGGATTTCCTTCCACCGCCCGTCCGATCATCACAGCATCGCATCCGGTCTGCCGAAAAAGTGCCTCCGCCTTTTTCGGTGAATCCACATCCCCATTTCCAATCACCGGAATGGAAACAGCTTCCTTAATTCTGGCGATTGCCTCCCAATCCGCTGTCCCTGAATAATACTGCTGGCGGGTCCGTCCGTGAACTGCAATAGCTGCTGCCCCGGCATCCTCCACTCGCTTTGCAATCTCTACAATATCCACCGGCTCATTCTCAAAACCAATACGTACCTTCACGGTCAATGGCTTTTGAATGGCAGATGAAACACTTTTCACAATCTTCACGATCAGATCCGGATTTTTCAAAAGAGCTGAACCCTCACCGTTATTTACCACCTTCGGCACCGGGCATCCCATATTGATATCCAGAATGTCAAAAGGTTCTTCCTCGATTTCCTTCGCTACCTCCGCCATCAGCTCCGGCTCGCTTCCAAAAAGCTGCATGGAAATAGGATGCTCCACCGGGTCGATTTCCATCAGAGCCCTGGTATTTTTGTTCTTATAGGAAATAGCCTTGGCACTGATCATCTCCATGCAGAGAAGCCCAGCGCCCTGCTCCTTGCAAAGCCTGCGAAAGGCCAGGTCAGTAACGCCCGCCATTGGCGCCAGGACGAACCGGTTTGGAATCTCCACCTTTCCGATTTTCCACTTCATCTCCTTTGGAAGCTCATATCTCAACTTAGAATCTAAATTACTACTCATATCACCTTAATTACTTTCATATTTGATGTGTAACTATTCAATCCTTTCAACAATTACTCGCTTCGTGAACTCAAATGTCACATCTGATAAGCTGCTATTTTCCCTGTTTATCATTTTATCCACACAGCTTACTCTTCTGTCTTCTCTTTATCCACATCTTCCCCAAGGAAAAACACACGATAATACATTTCCAGAGATTCCAGAAGCTCCTCTTTCTCTACACGCAGCTTTTTAATTTTCAGTGCACCGCCAATATCATCATAAAATCCATCAGCTTCCGTAGCCTCTGTTTTAAACTGCAGATTTCCATGATCATCAAACTCCAATGTGAAAATTCCGCCAATCTCTTCTGTGAAAAGAACGCACATGATCTGCAGTTCTTTCTTCACATGATCCGGCAGAGAATCAAAGTCTTTATTAAAATAATATTTCTGTTCATAAGCGCTTGCGCCGCAAAGTACTACATTCTCCTGATACAATTAAGTCCCACCTTTCTGTTTTCATCTGTGTCAACAACATTTTCGCAAGTGATATGCCCCATTCACTGTAGGATTATCGCAATCAGTGGGGAATATCATTTGCGAAAATGTGCCTAAATAACACAACCCTTATACATAGCTATACAACCCGCGAACCGAAACCTCACCAGCGCTGACAGCTACGATCGTTCCATCGGTTTTCTCTACCAGCAGCTCTCCGCCATCTGTAATCCCTCTTGCCACGCCCTCGTACGGCTCTTTCGCCAGCACACGCACCGGCTGATTGTAATTAGCAAGAATACTTTCATATTCCTCTTTCAGCCCACTGAGGTCACAGGTCGCTGCAAATTTCTCATAGTATTCCTCAAAAGCTTCCATCACAAGCCCAGGAATCTGGCTTCTGTCAAATTCCCTGCCGCTCTCCAGATAAAGGGATGTGGCCTTGTCTGCCATCTCCTCCGGAAACTCTCTGATATTTACATTAATTCCCACTCCGATGACTGCATAGTCAATTTTTCCATCGCGGACTCCCATTTCGGTAAGGATTCCGCATATTTTTTTGTGGGAAACCACCACGTCATTGGGCCATTTGATACTTACATCAAAACCAAACTTCTTCACAGCCTTCGCCACTGCCATTCCCATCACAAGAGTAAGCATAGGAGCATACTGAGGCTCAAATTTCGGTCTAAGAAGAATGCTCATCATAACAGAAGTTCCCTCCGGCACTTCCCAGGAACGGCCAAGGCGGCCTCTTCCAGCCGACTGAAACTCTGCCAGTGCAAGAGTTCCCTCTGGTGCGCCTTCTTTCGCCAGACGCTTGATCCACAAATTGGTAGAATCTGTTTCTCTTGCAAAATGGACGGTTTTGCCCGCCCATTTTGTATGTATCTGATCTGCAATTGTGGTTTCGTTATAGATACTGCCTGTGACAATTTCTTCGTATGATTCTTTTTCAGAAATCATTTCAGATACCCTTTCTATAACTCCCAATCGTCCAGATTCTTTGAATGAATGATACATCTTATCCAGAGGATAAAAAGTAGTACATAAGAACGTAGGAACAATCGGAATTCATTAATTCATTGTTATCTGGAAGCCGAATTATTTATTCTCTGGCTCACCCAGTGTAGCAACCATAACCGCTTTAATGGTATGCATACGGTTCTCAGCCTCATCAAATACCTTAGAAGCCGGAGACTCGAATACTTCGTCTGTTACCTCCATGTCAGTCAGATTGAAGCGCTCACCCATTTCCTTTCCAATCTTTGTCTTAAGATCATGGAATGCCGGCAGACAGTGAAGGAAAATTGCTTTCTCCCCTGCATTCTTCATAACTGCAGAGGTTACCTTGTATGGTGTCAGATCATGGATTCTCTCTTCCCATACTGCATCCGGCTCACCCATGGATACCCATACATCTGTGTAAATAACGTCTGCGTCCTTCGTTCCAGCCTCTACATCCTCTGTAAGAGTGATGGTTGCGCCGGACTTTGCTGCGTACTCTTTGCACTGAGCAACCAGCTCCTCATTCGGGAAATATTTCTTACTTGTGCAGGCTACGAAATGCATACCAAGCTTGGAGCAGGCTACCATCAGGGAGTTACCCATGTTGTAACGGGCATCACCCATGTATACCAGCTTGATTCCTTTCAGATATCCGAAATGCTCACGGATGGTAAGCATATCTGCTAACATCTGTGTTGGATGATATTCGTTTGTAAGACCGTTCCAAACCGGAACTCCTGCATATTTTGCAAGATCTTCTACAATTTCCTGACCAAATCCACGGTACTCAATACCATCATACATTCTTCCAAGAACTCTTGCAGTATCTGCAATGCTCTCTTTCTTGCCGATCTGGGAGCCAGTTGGATCCAGATAGGTGCTTCCCATTCCAAGATCATGGGCTGCCACCTCGAAGGAACAACGTGTTCTGGTGCTGGTTTTCTCAAAGATCAGGGCAATATTTTTGCCTTTGTAATACTCGGTAAGCTCACCGGCTTTTTTCTTTGCCTTTAACTCAGCGGATAAATTAAGAAGATACAGAATTTCCTCTGGTGTAAAGTCTTTCAGTGTCAAAAAATTTCTGCCTTTTAAGTTCATAATAATCCTCCTCTGGTGCCAGGTATATTGCCTGGCACCATTTTTCTTTCTGTCATACTTTACAGTAAACTGTCGTATAAGTCTTTCAATTTTTCACTTTTCAGACTGACCATAGTCGGCTTTCATCTCATTAATTTCTTTTTTCAAGAATGTTACTCTTCTTTTTTATCCTTCTCATCCACAACAACTTCCTTCAAAGAAGCTGCCAGTCCTGCCAGATTCTGGATCTCTGACGGGATAATGATCTTGGTAGATTTGCCGTCTGCCACTTTCGCAAGAGCTTCGAAGCTCTTCAGAGTAAGAACAGCATTGTCAGCACCTGCCTCCTTGATCATACGAAGACCTTCTGCATTCGCCTTCTGAACCTTCAGAACTGCCTCTGCCTGACCTTCTGCCTCTTTGATCATGCGCTCTTTCTGCGCTTCCGCGCGAAGGATAGCAGCTTGCTTCTCAGCTTCGGCATCAAGAATTGCAGATTCTTTTTTACCCTCTGCAACAAGGATGGTGGATTTCTTCTCACCTTCTGCGATCAGGATTGCCTCACGTCTCTCACGCTCTGCCTTCATCTGTTTCTCCATGGCTTCCTGAATAGCAGCCGGAGGAATGATATTTTTAAGCTCTACACGGTTTACCTTGATTCCCCATGGATCAGTTGCCACGTCAAGGGAAGCACGCATCTTGGTATTGATCACCTCACGGGAGGTCAGGGTTTCATCCAGTTCCATATCACCAATAATGTTACGCAATGTAGTCGCGGAAAGATTCTCGATAGCCATAATCGGATTCTCAACGCCGTATGCGTACAGCTTCGGGTCTGTGATCTGGAAAAATACAACAGTGTCAATCTGCATGGTTACGTTATCTTTTGTGATAACCGGCTGTGGTGGGAAATCTACAACCTGCTCTTTCAGATTGACTTTTCTTGCCACACGCTCTACAAATGGAAGTTTGAAGTGTACGCCGGTTCCCCATGTTGCCTGATAAGCACCTAAGCGCTCAAGTACGATCGCATATGCCTGGGGTACGATGCGGATGCAGGATGCCAGGATCCACAGCACCAGAATGATGACGATCAGCAAAAATAAGATACTTCCCATATTACGCCTCCTTTGGCTCCACGATCAATTTAACACCGTGGACTGCTTTTATGATTACTACAGTATCAACCGGAATTGTTACGCTGTCATCGGATGTCCGGGCCATCCATTCAATGTCATTGATGCGGACCTGACCTGTCTGGGCCAGATTATTGATCTTCTGGATCACGACAGCCTTTTTTCCAAGAAGACCTTCCACATTTGTTTTCTCTGTGTCTTTTCTCATAAGCTTCAGAGCTGCCGGTCTTGTAAAAAACAGCAGCACCAGTGAAACACAGAAAAACAGAAGAAGCTGCGGCACGATTCCCATTCCAATGCCGGCTGCAATAGCGGCAACAAGTGCGCCTCCTGCAAACCAGATGGTGGTAAGTGCCGTGGTAAGCCCCTCAATAACCAGAAGCACCGCCAGGATTCCCAGCCAGATAATTGGTTCCATAAGACTCCCCCTTTCAAGATAAGCGATTGTCAAAATCTGCCATACGTCATCAGATATACTTCAGCAGACAGATTCCAGATCAGCTAATCCTACCGTCTCTGCCTAGCAGCCTCATACATCAAAATTCCTGCAGCCATAGCTGCATTCAAGGACTCCACCTTGCCGCACATGGGGATCCGGATGAGACAATCGGCAGCTTCTGCTGCCTCTTCCGTCAGCCCGTTTCCTTCATTTCCAATAAGAAATGCTGTGCCGCCTTGATAATTCTCCTGATCATAGGAATTCTTTCCTTTCAGGTGGGCTGCAAAGGTACGGATACCTTTTTGCTCCAGTTCTGCTTTTAATGATACCACATCCTCCACATATAGGAAAGGCATTCTGTAAACAGATCCCATTGTTGAGCGGATGACCTTTGGATTGGTAATGTCTACGCAGGTTTTCGTAAGAAAAACACCGGAAACACCAGCGCCCTCACCTGTTCGGAAAATAGTCCCTGCATTTCCCGGATCCTGAAGATCCTCAAGAACCATTACCAAAGGAGCTTCTCCTTTTAAAATATCTTCCACAGTCCACACCGGTTTCTTCAGAACTGTAAGAATTCCCTGTGGAGTCCTGGTATCACACATCTGGCGGAAAACATTATCTGCCACGATTTCTCTTTTTTCTTCCGGAAGCTCCATGACCTGCTTCATCAAGGACTCCTCTGCTGTCAGGGATTCTGTTACATAAACCCTGGAAATCCAATTCTTTGGAGCTTCCCCGAACATTTTCCGTCCCTCAGCCACAAATAAGCCCTGTTCCCTGCGGGCCTTGGCCTTCTGGTTTAACTGTATGATATTTTTTACCTGTGTATTATTTGCACTGGTTATCATAAATTATCCTCCCTGTTACAACGGCTTTCGGAATTTATTCAAATCCTCATTCTTTCCTACCGCGACCAGAATACAACCCGCTTCCAGCTTCTCCGCAGGATTCAGGTTTACATTTACAGAATCTCCATGCTTCACTGCAACCATATTTATATGATGCTGTTCACGAAGCCTGATTTCTGAAAGACTTTTTCCCACCCATTCATCCGGAATCCGGAATTCTGCCATACTGAACTCCGTAGAAAGCTCAAACACATCCTCAAATCCACTGGCTGTAAAATTACGGGCAACGCGGATTCCCATGGAACGCTCCGGATATATTACCTGATCAGCACCAATTTTCTCCAGGATCCGGCCATGAAGGGAATTCATTGCCTTCGCCAGAACAAGCGGGACGCCCAGGTCCTTCACCTGCATGGTAGCTGTAATACTGGCTTCCATATTTTCTGCAACCGCAATAATCGCAACGTCTACATTCTGCACACCCAGGGATTTCAGAATTCCAGGCTCGCGCACATCTGCACGAACTGCATAAGTGACAGTATCTGCAATTTCCTGAATATTTTCATCTTTATCATCAATTGCCAAAACATCATAATCTGCATTCGCAAGCTCTTTTGCCAGGGTCATTCCAAACTGCCCCAATCCAATGACTGCAAAGGATTTTCCGCTCATTCTAATCTCCTTTAAAATCTGCTATGAAAGCAACGGACTTCCATGCGGGATAATGTCGTCCACAGACGCCATCTCCTATCCTATCATAATATTCTCTTCTGCCAGATGTACATCCTTGGTGCGCTTCTGCGCACGGGATACAACTGCTGCGCCTAGTGTCAGAGGACCGATTCTTCCAAGATACATGGTAAAAATAACGATCCATTTGGCCGGTGTATTCAGAACAGCGGTCAGTCCTCTGGAAAGACCTACGGTTCCAACTGCAGAGGTAAGCTCATACAGCACGTCCACAAAGGGGGCTTCCGGCATAACTGCAAAAATCCCCAGCACGGAAATAAGCAGCACACTAACCGCCATTCCCACAACTACCTGTGCAGAACGGATATAACTGCTGCGAATCTTTCTCCCATAAACCTCTACATCCTTTTTTCCCCGAAGGTTGGCAATAATACTCAGCACAAGCACTGCAAGTGTAGTCGTCTTCACTCCGCCGGCAGTCCCCATAGGAGAACCTCCAACCAACATAAGAAACAGACAGATCATTACACTTCCGCTGGTCAGCGCCCCCTGATCAACTGTAAAAAAACCTGCTGTTCTTGTGGTCACAGACTGAAATGCCGCTGCCATCAGCTTCTGTCCAAAGGACAGACTTCCCAGTGTGTCCGGGTTCTTATACTCAAACAGTAAAATACAGATTGTCCCACCAAGGAGCAAAATCCCGGTTGTAGTCAAAACCAGCTTGCTCTGCAGACGAAGGGTCCGGAATAATCTGCCAGGAGAAAGCTTCTTCTGAAAAACCAGCTTTATTCTTTTTCCAAGATCCCACCATACGTTAAAGCCAAGTCCAGAAGCAATAATCAATCCCATAGTTGTCACATTCACCAGAGGATTGGTTACATAGTCTGCCAGACTGTTCTCTCCCAAGAGATCGATTCCTGCATTGCAAAAGGCTGAAACTGCTGTAAAAGCAGCCTGCCCCAGACCTTTCACCAGTCCAAGCTCTGGTACAAAGCAGAATGCATAGCCGACGGCTCCGATTCCTTCCGCTGCAAATACGCAGAGAACCACTTTTCTCACCACTGTTACCAGACCGGACATCTGCTCCAGATTATAGGATTCCTGGATCATTCTGCGGTTCTTCAGACTGATCTTCTTATTCAGGGAAATAAAAATAATGCTTGCAAGAGCGATCAGGCCAATTCCGCCAATCTGGATCAGCAAAAGGATCACCAGCTTGCCGATCAGGCTCCAGTGAGTGGCTGTGGTCACAGTTACAAGACCGGTTACACATACACAGGTGGTGGCTGTAAACATAGCATCGGAGAACGAAGTGGTCTGGCCTGCTGCCGTACAGAAAGGCAGCCACAAAATTAATCCTCCTACAAAAATTACCCCCGCAAAGCTGAGGGTAATAATCTGTGCCGTATTCAGTTTATGCAATTTATATTGCAGGTTTTGAATGAACATAAGCTTCCTTTATGCCAATGCCCCTCAGCATCTTTCGCAGAATATTCTGCTGCAGAATGTCAGGAACAATGACTCTTTTATAATTACGGTTCACCTGACGCCGACACATAGCTCAAAGAATTTCTGCAAAATGTGTATCACAGACTGTAAAACCCAATCGGAGATATGCTCTGAGACAAGTGAACCGTATTATCACTGTTATTTCCTATAGTTATGGGAAAGGGACTCACAAACCTCCCACATATATGGAGTTACGCTCTTCTCCATTGCAAGAGCTTCATTGATATCGAAATCAACGAAATCACCATGACGATATCCAACAACACGGCTCTTCTTGCCTTCCAGAAGAAGGTCTACTGCCATAGCACCCATCATGGATGCATATACACGGTCCTTACATGTTGGGCTTCCACCACGCTGCATGTGACCAAGGATAGTAGCACGTGTCTCGATTCCTGTAGCGGCCTCGATACGAGTTGCCATAGCCTGTGAATGACCGATACCCTCTGCATTGATGATGATGTGGTGTTTCTTACCCATCTTACGGCTCTCAATAATGTTATTGATCAGCTTCTGCTCATCATAGTCATACTTCTCAGGGATCAGAACATCCTCGGCTCCGTTGGCAATACCACACCACAGTGCAAGCCAGCCGGCTCCACGTCCCATAACCTCGATGATACTGCATCTCTCATGGGAAGTAGATGTATCACGAACCTTGTCAATTGCTTCCATAGCTGTATTAACAGCGGTATCAAAACCGATGGTGTACTCTGTACATGCAATGTCAAGGTCGATGGTTCCTGGAATTCCGATTGTATTGATTCCAAGGTTAGCAAGCTTCTGTGCTCCGGCAAAGGAACCGTCTCCACCGATTACAACAAGTCCGTCAATACCGTGCTTGCGGCAGATCTCTGCACCACGCTGCTGTCCTTCCGCTGTGCGGAACTCGGCACATCTTGCAGTGTAAAGAATTGTACCACCACGCTCGATGGTGTCGGATACATCTCTTGCTGTCATATCGATGATCTCTTCGTTTAAAAGGCCGTTATAGCCCTTCTGGATACCTTTTACTTTAAGTCCGCTGGAAAGTCCACGTCTTACAACTGCACGGATTGCAGCGTTCATTCCAGGAGCGTCACCGCCGCTGGTAAGGACACCAATGGTCTTAACTTTGTTTTCTGCCATAATAATCTCCTCCATCTTATGAATCGTCGGGAGCTGTGTCTCCATTTTCAGTGGAAACGCCCTCGTTTTTCTATACACATATTCAGCATTAGTTTATAGCATTTTCAAAGGTTTTTCAAGACTCTTTCCTTAAGTAATTGCCGAAATTACACTCTGTTTTCCGTGATTTTACCATAATTTTCCATATACCTGTCTGATTCTTCACTTTAAAGCGTTTTCAGAGCTCTTTCTACAACCCGGATATTGCCTTCACCATATTTTTTACTCATCTGTGCAAGCCATTCATCCTGCAGATTTACATGGTATGCAGCAGACAGTTTTTTCATTGCTTTTACATCTTTCAGATAAATAACGACAGTGTCTGTACCCTGAGAATTCCGTAGATCCTCCAGAAGCCCTTTTTCTTTCTGGCTGTAATCGTCCTTACTTTCAAACTGGATCCAGAGTTCTCTCGGAATATCGGAGAAAGGCCGTACCTTTTCCAGGATCAGTTTGCTGGCCTTGTCATCCTCGGCAGATACCCGTCCCTGGATGAATACCCTGGCGTCCTCATTGATCATATTCTGCCATTTCTCGTAATCTCTTGGGAAAACCATGACTTCCACAGTTCCAACCAGATCCTCCACGGTAAGGAACGCCATCACTTTGTTTGTTTTGGTATACTTCACGTTTTTCTCTGTGATCATTCCTCCGATGATGACTTTCTGATTGTCCCGTACTTTTGACTCATCCGGTTCACCGCCTTCACGGTCGTCTTCATCTGACGGCTGGAAATCAATAGTTCTTGCGGAAATCATTTTCTCCATCATATTACGGTAGCGATCCAGAGGATGACCGCTCAGGTATATGCCAAGGACTTCTTTTTCGTAGGACAGAACCGTCTCTTTGTCATATTCTTCCAGATTCGGCATACGGATCTCAAATTCTTTTTTTTCATCTTCGCTGGCAATGTCGAATAAGCTGAGCTGCCCTGCCATAGACTGCTTCTTGTTTCGGGAAATGTCATCTACGATCTGACCAAAAACGACCATCTTCTGATGACGGTTTCCTTCCAGACAATCCAGAGCACCGGCCTTGATAAAGTTCTCAATGGCACGCTTGTTCACAGCTTCCATATTCCGCTCAATAAAGTTCTTCACGGAAAGGTACTCGCCATGTTCTTTTCTCTCTGCAACAATAGCCTCGATGACCGGACGGCCTACGCTCTTGATTGCGGAAAGTGCATAGAGGATCGAGCCTCCTGATACAGAAAAACCATACTCGCCTTTGTTGATGTCCGGCGGCAAGATCGGAATATTCATCTGGCGGCAGACCTGAATATACTCGGCAACCTTGGTAGGCTTGTCGATTACGGAGGTCATCAGCGCAGCCATATATTCTACCGGATAATAGTATTTCAGAAAGGCAGTCTGATACGTAACATAGGCGTATGCAGCCGCATGGGATTTGTTAAATGCATACTGTGCAAAATCGATCATTTCGTCATAAATCTTATTTGCGATTTTCTCGTCAATTCCATTCTTAATACATCCAGGAACACCTTCTGCTTCATTTCCATAGACAAAAGCCTGGCGTTCTTTTTCCATAACGTTAAGTTTCTTCTTGGACATGGCCCGGCGGAGAAGATCGCTTCGTCCCAGGGTAAATCCGGCAAGGCTCTGTACGATCTGCATAACCTGCTCCTGGTACACGATACAACCGTGAGTCGCCTTCAGGATTGGCTCCAACTGAGGACAATCATAGTGGATGGTGTCTGGACGGTTCTTGCCCCGGATGTACTGGGGGATAAAGTCCATCGGTCCCGGACGATACAGGGAAATTCCGGCGATCACATCCTCCAGGCTATGAGGCTTCAGTTCTTTCATAAAGCCCTTCATTCCGCCACTCTCCAGCTGGAACACACCGTCTGTACGTCCGGTTCCAAGAGAATCCAGCACTTTCTGGTCGTTATAATCTATTTTTTGCATATCAAGGGATATGCCGTAATTTTTCTTTACATTTTTTACTGCGTTGTTGATTACAGTCAGGGTTCTAAGGCCAAGGAAATCCATTTTCAAAAGTCCCAGCTCCTCAAGAGTTGTCATGACAAACTGGGTGACAATGGTTCCGTCCTGCGCGCGGGAAAGGGGCACATACTCGGAGACGTCTTTCTGGCTGATTACAACTCCGGCAGCGTGCATGGAGGTATGTCTTGGAAGACCTTCCAGACGTTTGGCCATGTCAATCAAATGATGCACATCCGGCTGCTCGTCGTATGCTTTTTTCAGTTCCGGGTTTACTTCCATGGCTTTGTCGATTGTGACAAGCTTCACATTCGGTATTTTGGCAGGAACCATTTTCGCAATGGAGTCTACCTGGGCATATGGCATATCGAGGACACGGCCTACATCACGGATAACACCGCGGGCTGCCAAAGTACCGAATGTAACAATCTGAACCACACAGTCTTTGCCGTATTTCCGTACAACATAGTCGATTACTTCCTGTCTTCGCTCAAATCCGAAATCCACGTCAATATCAGGCATGGATACTCGCTCCGGATTCAGGAAACGTTCAAACAGAAGGTCATATTTGATTGGATCAAGTAAGGTGATTCCAAGGGTATATGCAACAATACTTCCGGCTGCGGAGCCTCGTCCGGGACCTACTTCAATGCCATTACTGCGGGCATAATGGATGAAATCCCACACAATGAGGAAGTAGTCAACATAGCCCATATTTTTGATAGTGTTCAGCTCGTATTCCAGTCGCTCCCGTAGCTCTGGGGTAACCGGATCGTACAGGCGCTCCAGCCCTTCGAAGCAGAGCTTATTCAGGTATTCCCAGGAGGTGTAGCCCTCGGGAACGTCGAATCTTGGCAGCTTGGTAACTCCGAATTCAATTTCTACGTGGCAGCGCTCTGCTATTTTATGTGTGTTCTCCAAGGCTTCCAGTGCATATGGGAAAAGTGCCGCCATTTCCTGCTCGGATTTCACGTAGTACTGACCGCCTTCGTAGCGCATACGGTCTGTATCGGACAGCTTCTTCCCTGTCTGGAGACACAGAAGAATGTCGTGAGGATCAGCATCTTCTTTGTAGGTGTAATGAATATCGTTAGTGGCTACCAGGTCAATTCCAGTCTCCTGGTGCATGCGCAGAAGCTGCTGGTTTACATTCTGCTGTTCCGGAATTCCATGATCCTGAAGCTCCAGGAAAAAATTGCCTTCGCCGAAAATTTCCTGATAGCGGAGGGCCGCCTTCTTAGCGTCCGGGTACATTCCTCTGTTAAGGAACCGGGCTACTTCACCGGCCAGGCAAGCGCTCAGCGCGATGAGACCTTCGTGATATTCCCGGAGAAGCTCCAGGTCTACTCGTGGTTTATAGTAAAAGCCTTCTTTAAAGCTTTTGGATACAATTTTCATAAGGTTCTGGTAGCCCTGGTTGTTCTCGGCAAGAAGTACCAGATGGTAGTAACGGTCGTCGCCACTGCCGATCTCGCGGTCGAAGCGGGAACCAGGGGCTACATAGACTTCGCAGCCAAGGATCGGATTGATTCCGGCTGCTTTCGCTGCCCGGTAAAAATCGATGACGCCGTACATGACCCCATGGTCTGTGATGGCCGCGCTGTCCATCCCAAGCTCCTTTACACGGGCAACATATTCTTTTATTTTATTGGAACCGTCCAGCAGGGAGTATTCGGTGTGGACGTGGAGGTGGGTAAAAGCCATTGTGTGTCTCCTTCTTCGCAAATTTGCTATTTAATGTGTTGGTCGTTATCCCGGACGCGATTTCACAATGTATATTCACCGCCGCGCGTCGCAACGTTCCGGCAAGCTAATGAC
>NZ_JBDGDM010000062.1:0-21822 GCF_040908885.1 Ruminococcus sp. RTP21358st1_G6_RTP21358_211008 | reverse complement strand
ATGGAATGCATGCCGAGAGGTTTTCGATTTTCTTCCTGTACCATTTCCGGATTCGGAGGATACAAAGCAACAATGAAAAATTTCACAAAACTATTACTTGGCTCTTTGGTACTGTTCTCTCTGTCAGGATGTACTGCCGGTGATATAATCACCAGCTATACTTCTACTTCTGATCAGAGTGAAACCACCTTACAGAACACTTCAGAAACGCCCAAACAGCGTGTTTATATGGATGAAATCAAAGGAACCCTTAAGGATTTCACCGGTGCCACCCTGACTATGGAAAGTCAGGAACAAACTTACGTTTTTGATCTTTCTGAAGCAACTTTGGAATGCGAAGATGGCATGATCACTGGAGATGAAATCAGTGTCATTTATGAGGGTCAGCTCTCTAACAAAGATACCAGCACTGTAAAAGCATTGAAAGTAGTAGACGACTTTCACAAAAAGCATCAGCTGGAAGTACGAAAGGCCTATGGGGAAGTACAGAGTCTGACTCCAAATACCATTACCATAAAAAATAAAAAAGGCAAAACAGCCACCTATCCAATCACTGGAACTGAACAATATTATCAGAATGGCATCCGCACCGGTGTATGGGTATACATTCATTTTAAAGGCAAGTTTGCTTCCAGTCAGGATACCCAAAGTTCTTCTCTTAATGCCAGTCATCTGAAAGTACTAAGCATTTCAGATATTGATCCGCTTACACTTCCAGATCCAACACCAACACCAGATCCTGCACAAGTTTCTGCCGATGACTCAGCAAAAGAACAGCAGATTCATGCAGAAATTCAGAATATTTCCCTGAATACGCTCACAGTTCTTCCCTCTGGCTCTGACAGCACAATAAATGTGGACTTGTCTCAGATTCCTTCTTACTTTAAAGGTGGAACAGCACCAGGCTCCTATGTAACCATAACTTGCACTGGACAATTTCAGGGAAATTCACTGGATGGTGTTACTGTTACAGCAGTCACCGGTGATGATCCGGATTCTCTTGGAAGCCGGGAAATTACCAGCTCAGTCAGCGGTACAATTATAGGCCATACAGCAAATACCGTCACACTTCAAACTGGCGATGGCGCAACCATAACCTGCTTTACAGAAGGGGCAAAGGATACCTCCACCAGTAATATGGAATCCGGCGCAGGTATCTGCATTACCTTTGATCCTACAAAATCCAAAAATTCCAACATTTATACATCTATCAAGATTCAGGACGCCTGAAGGTGTCCTGAATCCTTTTCTCTCCATCTGCCAGCCAGGCTCTCACATCCCCGGATTCTCCCAGAATGTCCATAAATGCCTGGTATTCATCCATTAAGCCCTTCCCATGTAAGACCATATAAGCTCCTGCATCACTTCCAAGAGCCACCTTTGCTCGGTACTTGTATGCCAGACGAAGGTTCTTTGCGGCCAGTTCTATAATAGGATCAAGCACTGATTCCTTATATCTTCCACATCCACGAAGA
This sequence comes from Ruminococcus sp. RTP21358st1_G6_RTP21358_211008, assembly GCF_040908885.1. NCBI lineage: Bacteria > Bacillati > Bacillota > Clostridia > Eubacteriales > Oscillospiraceae > Ruminococcus > Ruminococcus sp. RTP21358st1_G6_RTP21358_211008. The sequence goes on along the minus strand of NZ_JBDGDM010000062.1, from coordinate 20,347 downwards.
TTTCGAATTGTCACAAGAGTAGGAACCCATACACTATCACTGTCAGCTAATTCTCTGATTGTTTCCGGATCAATATAATTTCCATGTTCTACTGAATCCACACCAGCTTCCACAGCTGCCTGTACACCATAAATTCCATTGGTATGGCTCATCACCGCCATCCCTTCTTCATGGGCAATATGTACCATCTCGCAGACTTCCTTCCTGTCTAAAGGCGTTCCGGTAATCTGTCCATGGTTATTAAAATCCAGAAGTCCTGTGGTCATAATTTTAATAAAATCTGCCCCTTTGTTTTTCGCTTCTTTCAAAAGGACATGGTATTCTTTCATAGTGTCAAAACCTTTTCCCACGATAGAGCCATAGTGTCCATTTTTATGGATGGCAAAAATAGGAGTACGATAATCAATTCCATATTCTGGTGCCAGTTTCCTGGCTCTTTCCGATACTCCTAATGCATCTCCACCATCTCTTACAAAGACAATCCCCAGCTCTTCATAAGCTTTCAAATGTTTCCGTATCACTTCATCGTTTACATGATCCTTATGAATAGAAATTGCATCTTTATAATTCAGTCCATCCATGATCAGGTGCGCATGACACTCTCCAAACATTTCTTCCTATAACACTGATTATCTTGAAAAATAATTCAGCTTTTCCTTTCTTCCGCAGAGCGTGTTTGAAAAAAGGACTTCTGCAAGATGTGCGTCACAATTTGTGGGAGATTTTGTCCGGAGGAGGGCATCGTAGCGGGCTATGACAACCGAATTCGGGCAAAATATACCGCAAAGTGGGGCGTACATATTGTGGGAATGCTTTTTCAAACACGCTCTAATACGGATTTTTTTCAATCCTCTTTTATTATTTATTGCAACTATTCAGCGGGTGCTATTCCGCAAGGTGCTTTTGCGAAGGAACTGAACAACTGCTATTTATTTTCGAAAAAGGCTCGAATTTCTTTCTCGGAAGCCTGCACAGACCCCTGTACAAAGAAAGGCTTACCGCCTCCCCTGCCATTCAATACTGCATTCATCTCTTTTGTAAACTGACGTAAGTCTCCGTCTTTTTCTCCCATAGCATACTTATAGCTTCCATCTGCATTCCTGGAGAATACTGCACAACGCCCCTTACAAACCTGTAAAATTGCATCTGCAAGCTTCTGAACGCTTCCTGCTTCCATTCCTTCCTGGAATAAAAGCACATTCTCTTTTTCTTTCCATTTAGCAGCTTCGCCAACGATAAATTCTTCTTCTAACGCATGTACTCTTCCCTTCAGAGCAAAATTTTCATCCTGAATCCTTGCTACCGCTGACGCTGTTTTGTCCATTTTCGCAGACAGCTTCACGGAAATCTGACGATTCTGTTCATTTATCATGTTCAGATAATCAAGCACTCGCTTACCTGACAGCATTTCCATACGAACCCCCTCACGGAATTTCACTACAGAAAGCAGCTTCACCATTCCAATTTCTCCAGTACGCGTCACATGAGTTCCACAGCATGCGCAGGTATCTGCTCCCGGGAAGCGCACAATACGAACCCATCCGGAAAGCTCTTTCTTACTTCTGTAATCCAGATTTTTAAGTTCCTGCTCTGTAGGATAAAAAATCTCAACTTCCTGATTTTCCCAGATAATCTGATTCGCTTTCGCTTCGATTTCGGCCATTTGTTCTTCATCCAGCATTCCGCTGAAATCGATGGTGATCACATCGCTTCCCATGTGGAATCCCACATTGTCATATCCAAATGCTTCATGTACCAGCCCACTTACAATATGCTCTCCGGAATGCTGCTGCATAAGGTCAAATCTTCTGCCCCAGTTAATTTTTCCTATTACATCCATACCAACTTCCAAAGGCCCATCTGTATAATGAACTAACTCTCCATCCTTCTCATGAACTTCCTTAACATTTATTCCGCCTAATATACCGGTGTCACTGGGCTGTCCGCCTCCTTCTGGATAAAAAGCTGTCTGGTTTAAAATTATTTCATAGCCTTTCTTGCTCTCACGACACTCCAACACCTTGGCGGTAAATTCTTTTTTATATACATCTTCATAATATAACTTTTTTGTATCGTACATAAATGCTCCTTCTTTCATAAATTAAACAGCAGAATTTATTTTTATCTTTTATTCATGAAACTGATTATAGTCTATTTATGCTCTTCCCGCAATTTTTATTTTTTCTCTGTATTTAGTCATTTCAGGACGTGTTCAAATATACCGCAATCTCCCACAAAGTGGGGCGTGCAGATTGCGGGAATGATTTTTTCAAACACGCTCTAGCCCATCCGATATCTATGAATTCTCTCATGCAAGCATGGCTCATTCATGGTTTCCATCCGGGACTTTTATAGTAAAAACACCTTGCAAAATAGTACCAGCTGAATAATTACAAAATTTTTATTTATTTTTGAAGAACTTTATCAGGCAGTCGCGTTATAATTAGAGAACGGACAGGAAGGAGGCTGATAACATTTCACAGGAAGAATATCTGGAATATCTGATTGACCAATACCAGAATCTGATATATTCCATATGTCTGAAATCAGTAGGTAATCCTTTCGATGCAGAAGACCTCACTCAAGAGGTATTCCTGTCTGCCTACAAAAGTCTCGCCCACTTCGATGGGCTTTATGAAAAAGCCTGGCTTAGCAAAATTGCAGTACGCAAATGCCTTGATTTCCTAAAAGCTGCCGGACGCCGTTCAATTCCAACGGAAGATATTTATTTCTCACAGCTTCCTGATCTGGAGAATCATTCTTCCCCAGAGGAACAGTATCTGCAGTCTGATTTGGAACAGCAGGTATTTCGGATATGCAGCGGCCTGAAAAGTCCTTACAAGGAAATTGCCATTGCTCATTTCTGTAAACAGATGTCCGTAACAGAAATATCGCAAAAAGAAGGCAAAAACCCTAAGACCATTCAGACACAGCTATATCGTCCAAAAAACATGTTGAAAAAAATGTTGGCAGAAAGGAGCGATTAAATGCATATCAATAGTAATGACCTGAATAATTTTCAAAATGAAGAGATGAACACTGATGAAATCATTGCATTTCTGGAACATATGAAGCACTGCGACTACTGTCTTAACCAGCTTGCGGACGAATATACAGATCATGCATCCTCAGCTCCCGCCTATCTGAAAGAAACAATTATGGAACGTGTTACAGCTCCTGATATTCAGATACAGAAAACAGCAGCGGATGCTACCTATAAAATGCGGTTTTTCTATGAGGGGCTCCGCACTGTAGTCGGAGTCGTACTTGCACTGGTTATGTTGTTCAGCCTTGGGCAAATGGACTTCGTCTCGCCTCAGCTTCCGCAGTCCACAGCCAAATCATCTGAAACGCGCCAGGAAATTAGAACTTCATTACGTAATTTTTCAAATGGAATTACAGATGGAATCTCTGATGCTCCCCAGAAAGTTGTCAACTACATTAATTCTATTTCAAATACAATAACAAACGGAGGTAACTAACATGCAAAAACAAAAAAAGGGATTCCTGCTTTTTATCTCTTCCCTGATTCCTGGTGCGGGAGAAATGTATATGGGATTCTTTAAGCAGGGAATCAGCATTATGACTCTATTCTGGGCTATTATCGCAATTGCCGGAGGGCTTAATATCTCCTCTCTGGTTATCTTTCTTCCTGTATTATGGTTCTACAGTTTCTTCCATGTTCATAACTTGAAAGAACTGCCGGAAGAAGAATTTTACGCGATAGAGGATAACTATATTCTGCATCTTGACCGTATATTTCAGAATAATATCAGGCTCTCGCAAAAACATATTAAAATTGCGGCAATTCTCCTGATTGTTTTCGGAGTTGCTGTTTTCTGGAATGGTTTCCGTGATCTGCTCTTCTGGATTTTACCAAATTCTCTGGCTATTATTATACAGGATATCATGTACCAGATTCCTTCTGTTATCATTGGAATTCTGATCATCGTTGCCGGTTATCAGCTTCTTACAGGAAAAATCAAAAGCATCTCTCCTGATGAAAAAGCTGATTGTAAAAAAGATGTGTCAGAACATTATTGGCAGCCATATCGTCCTTATCAACAGCCTGTTGATAACAGCGCTCCACAAATGAATACAAAATCAGCACCTGCCTCAACAGTGTCTTCAACAACACAGCCAGATCAGAATGCGGATAATGTAATAAAGAATACCGATATCAAAATTTCGGATACTACTTCAGTTCAACCATTCATTACTGCTGAGCCAGACAATGATTCTGCAAAATAGAGTAGCGTTTCCAATGAAAGTCAAGTATCTGCTGCATAGTATTTCTGATAACTTTACCGCCGATAAATCTATTTTATCGGCGGTATTTTTATTGAGATTTCTCCAAAAGCCAGCTTACTCTGAGTGCCATCAGTCTCCTGAACCAGCAATTTCCCATCTGGACAAATCGCTAATGCTCTGGCACTTCTGCTGCTTTTATTATCTGTAATTGTAATTTCATTTCCTGAAACAATATTATGTTCCACGTATTCTTCTGACAATTTCAATTCCCGGGTTTCTTCCAGAAGATAGTTCACAATCTGCGCTGCAAGGCGGTTCCTGTCCGCAGTTCTGGAGGATTGTTCATCTTCGTAGATTCCTCCGGCAATTTCCTGAAGCTCTTTTGGGAATTGTTCCTGCTCAACGTACAAGTTCAGCCCAATTCCTACAATTGCAAATTCTATATTTCCACTTTCAAAATCTGTGACCGCCTCTGTAAGAATACCACAAACCTTACGGTTATCCTTGTACAGGTCATTTACCCATTTAATTCCAAGTTTTACACCGCATACTTCTTTCACAGCCTTATACACTGCAGTAGCTGCTGCAGTAGTGATCAGAAGACTGCCCTCCAGTGTCCCCTTCGGTTCCAGAATAACACTGAGATAAATCCCACTGCCTTTAGGAGAATAAAACTCCCTGCCTCTTCGTCCTCTTCCTGCTGTCTGCTCCATGGCAACAACAAAAGAGCCGTGTCCAGCTATTCCGCTCACAGCCAGCTGCCTGGCCTCCAGATTAGTAGAGCTGATTGCATCAAATATTTTTATCTCAACCTGTGGATCCTTCAGAAAAAGTCTGATTCCCTCTGCTGAAATCAGATTACTCTCTCTTGCAAGCATATATCCCTTATTCGGTCCGGCCTCAATGGGGTATCCTTCCTGGCGCAGACTGTTCACAGCTTTCCAAACTGCGGCTCGTGTACAGGAAAGCTCCCTGCCAATATCCTCGCCAGATAAAGTTTCACCTTTATGCTGTTCTAATAACTCCAAAAGTCTGGATTTAACCGTCATGCTTTTATCCTTCATAATTCTCCAGGGCTTTTCTTAAAAAATCCCGGTATTCTTTTCGCACATTCTCCGGTGAAATCACTCTCACGCTATTTCCAAGGGCAGCAAGCCAGCCATAAAACTGTGTACTTACATTCACCTGTACCCTGGTGACGGAGTGCTCATTGTCCTTGGACATGATCATAATATCCTGCCCAAATCGATCAATCATTACACCAACAAGATGGTTTTCAAATTCCAGATTAACTTTCTCTTCACGGCCTCCAAACATTCCAAAAGTACCGGCAGCAAATCTGGCACTGTCAAATTTCCGGAAGAGTTCGGCACCATTTCTTGCTTCATTCTCTGTAAGGATCTTCAACATTTTGTCTACGCGGTAATGCTTCACAATGCCACTCTTCTCATCAACTCCTATCAGATAATAATTACCATCCTGCCATATCATCTGCCATGGACTGATCTGATAGCGAGCTCCACCTTTCTTCAAATGTTTCTCCTTGGACACTGTCCATTCTGTATACTGGAAGCTGATCTGTCTGTTCTGTGAAATTGCTCTGTGTATCTCATCTACATTATAATAAATGCTCTCGTTTGTATTCTTCACCTGATCCAGTACGATTGCCTGCCGCTGCAGGTCTTTGGCCTGATAAATACTGGTAAGGTGCTCCAGTTTCTGGATCAACTGCCGCGATTTCCCAACAGTAAGAAATCTGGAAAACTGAACAGCATCTACAAGAAGCTTCAGCTCTGCAGTCTCAAACTCACGGCTTGCAAGATAAAAACCTGACGGTCTCTCTCTTCGATTCATAATATCCATTCCGAACACACGCAAAGTCTCTATATCGTCATATATCGTCTTCCGCTCTGCATGAATTCCCAGACTCTCCAGATAGGAAATCAGATCTTTCACACTCATGGGATGTGCCTCATCTGTTTTCTCAGAAAAGACTCGCATAAGATATAAAATTTTCAGTTTCTGCTGGAAAGATTTTGGCATATCCTTACTCCTATTTATCTGTCAATACTGCTACGACTCCAGAATATAATACCATAAAAGCAAAGAGCAGAGCAATAAGATCTGCACCATGAAAATCATAATTAAAGATCATAGCTCCCCCGATCATGAGCTCCAACGTAATAAAAAGTCCCAGTATCATGGCTGTGCTCCCGGAAAATTTCCTGCCGCGGCTCTCCTGTGTATCCTCCATATATCCCTCTGCAAGGGCAGCTCTTCTGCTGTTAATATTTCTGCCTGATTTCCACATAATATCTCCTCCGTTTCCCAAACTCCAATATCATCCGCCATCAAATACCGAACGTATTTTCCGAACATATTTTCTTTATGAGACTAGTCTACCACAATATCAGTCCTATAAAACGGTATGAATCAGTAATTTCCGAATATCTGTTCGTTTTTAAGTGATAAAAAAACGTCTGACCCTGTTTCAAACAGAATCAGACGTTTTACTTTTTACAAAATCTAAATGAACATGTCTACAGGCTTATTTATTCGCTATACTTTCATAGTAGTTAATCCACAAACATGTTTTTACATAAATCCAGCGAACACAGAAGCGGCAATAACAGTAAGAAGTCCGGCAACGGCAATTGCCAGGCTGCTCATAGCACCTTCTACAGGACCCAGTTCCATTGCCTTAGATGTACCTATGGCATGGGCTGAAGTTCCAAGTGCCAGACCTTTCGCGATAGGCTCCTCAATTTTTGCCACTTTAAGAACTGCCTCCGCAATCACATTTCCCAGCACACCAGTGATAATAATAACTGCAACCGTGATCGTAACAAGTCCGCCAAGTTCTTCCGATACACCCATTCCAATGGCTGTAGTAATGGATTTCGGAAGCAGAGTAACATACTCCGAATGGGAAAGTCCAAACAGCTTTGCAAAAATCAAGACACTGACCATACTTGCAAGTACACCGGAAACAATTCCTATAACGACAGCTTTCAGATTCTTACGAAGCAGAGTAAGCTGTCTGTAAAGCGGTACCGCAAGACATACTGTAGCAGGAGTAAGCAGATAACTGATATACTGACCGCCTGCATTGTAGGTCTTATAATCCACCTGCATAAGCTGAAGCATTCCCATTACACATAGAATTGCAATCAAAAGAGGATTAAACAGCGCCATTTTAAACTTTTTCTTCAGTAAAAGACCGACCTCATATCCAGCCAGACTTAATGCCGCCCCGAAAAACAGGGAATTTTCTATAAAATTTATCATTTCTTATCTTTCCCCCTGTCCTTTCTGATCACAAACTGAGTACTGCGTCCAGTAACTACCATTACAATGACGGTTGTCAGAATTGTTATGAGCACAACAGGAAGCCAGATTGGCTGCAGATCACCCCACGCTTCCAAAAGTCCCACACCTGCAGGAACGAACATAACCGGCATAATTTCAACCAGAAAATCTGCTGCTTCTTCCACCTGCTCAAGTTTCAGAATTCCGCTTGCAAGTGCTCCAAGCATCAGCACAAGACCATATACACTGGCCGGCACCGGAAGAGGCAAAAGGATATGTAATCCCTCACCCAACGCTGAAACCAGCAAAATAATACAAAATTGCCTCAGATACTTCACTTTTTGTCTTCCTCCTCGCTGTCTCCACAAAGAAGTTCATTTGCAATTTCCAGATAAGGCTGAAGCTCCTCAAGAGAAGCCCTGCCATTTCGCTTCATCTTTGTAATCCCTGGATACTGTGCAGGGATAGATCTTGTCATATTTCTGTCACCGTAGATTTTCACCATATCTCCATTTTCCAAGGTATCCCCGGCAATTAATTTATCATTTTTGTTATAAATTCCTTCCTTGGGAATCGCTGCCTTGAAAACAGTTTTTTTATCCATATCTACGAATACCATTTCCTTCAGTATATCTCCGGCTTCCACATAAATAGCTCTTATAGCTTCATTTTCCAGACGTGCTTCCTCCTGTTTGTCTTTCTGTGCCTGTCTGGCAACCAGATTCCAGAACGAGCCGCCTACTACGCCAAAGATCACCAGAAGAATGACAATTCCTACAATGAATTTTACATCGATTTCTTTTTTCTCCACTGCAAATCCTCATTTCTTTCATGGCTTTTTCTTCTGCCCTATTATACATTATCTTGTTAAAATTGCAATGTCATCTTTCGACAATTCTCTCCCCTGTTTTTCCCAATTTTTCTACAACATAATTGTAAAACTGTGTTCTGGATATTCCTTTTTTCCACATTGCGACTGTTCAGAGCACGATTTTTTCCACCTGCCAGCTGCCGTTTTCCACGGTCATAACTGCCATGGTCACGTCTCCACCAAAGCGGCTTCTGCCGCAGCTTCCAGGGTTCAGCCACAGCCTTCCGTCAATTTCTTTTGCAAAATACTGATGACTGTGTCCAAAAATCACCACCTGGGTATCCCCTAACTCCCAGGCAACATCTTTCCTGTCATGAACCATAAAGAATTTCACATTTCCCACTGTAAAGTTCAAGCTTCTTCGCAGATTCTGTGCCCAGTATCCATCATTGTTTCCTCGCACTACATATAAAGCGCCCAATGATCTTATAGTATCCAGAAGCTCCGGTCTGTCCACATCTCCAGCATGAAAAATGCAGTCACAGGACTGTAATATGTCCAGAACTTCTGTCCGTAAAAGACCATGTGTATCTGAAATAATTCCAATTTTAATTCTCTTATTTTCTATCATTTCACCGTTCCTTATACCACATTCATCTATATTTTTTCAAAAAACAGCCTTTTCCTCAAAACAGACAGATTTTCCCATACTCGCCGTCAAATCCAGGTTTACAGATTACTTCTCTGTTTCTAAGTTTCCGAATGCCTGAAGCAATCATGTGACTACTTTCTTTCTCAATATCCGCAATGGGAATTTCCCTTAAAATATCAAATTCATTTCCCAGTTTCTGAAGCATCTTTTCATATTCACCAGTGACTGTTTTGGTGGTTACAGCCTTTCCAACACAGGCAGAAATCACCTCAGGAAGAGGTACAATGCTCTCAAAAGGTCTGGCATTTTTTCTCACAAACCCATTTTCTCTATCAGCCAGATCCATAATTCTGTGATTCACTCCCATAGTCAGTTTTTTCCCACATATAGGACATATTCCATGATACTTTTCTGCTTCTTCCGGACTCAGACAGATGTGACATTTTCTGTGTCCATCATAGTGATATTTTCCCTCTTCCGGGAAAAATTCCAGTGTTCCAAGAAAACCTTTTCCATATTGGACAGCACCATAAAGTCCCTGATAGGACAATTCAATGTCCAGTAAGTTAGCCTCTCTTCCAAGCTTTGATGGAGAATGTGCATCTGAGTTTGAGATCAGCTGAAGTCCATCAAGTGCAGATAAACGCCAGTTCATAGGTGGATCTGAAGATAATCCCGTTTCCACAGCATGAACATATGAAGTAAGATCTTCAAAACATTCTTCCATGGTATCAAACCCTGATGCGGCACCAAAAAGCCCGAAGTGGGGAGTCCAGATATGTGCCGGAACCAGCATTCCATCGGCACAGTTTTCCAGTAAAATTTCCAGAAGATCGTGACAATCAAGTCCCAGTATTGGCCTTCCGTCTGAGTGAATATTTCCAATCTTTTCCAGTCTCCCAGCTATTTTATCTGCTTCTTCAAGGCCGGATAAAAGAAGTACATTATGCACCTTGCGGCACTTTCCATTCTTCTTATAGATAGAACTGATCTCCCCTGTAATTACGAAACGGGGAGCTCCCCCAGGAAGCATTTTCGCCTCTTCCAGCACATATTCATCTCTTAACCGATACAGTCCACTTTCTGCCGGAACCAGCTTTTCTTTCAGTTCCTCCCGCCAGGCAGGATGGGTAAAATCACCGGTTCCCACTAAAGAAATTCCTTTTTTTCTTGCCCACAGATCCAGATATTCCGGGGTTCCAAGCTTGCTTGTTGCCATGGAATATCTGGAATGAATGTGAAGATCTGCGATTATTTCCACTTAATTAACTCCATTTCCGTCATTTATATTTTGATTTGCAACTGCTCAAAATTCTCAAAACTATAGAAAAAAACACTTTCCAATGTGTTCTTTTTATTTCTTTTTATACCAGTTTGTAATCCATTTTCCTGCTGCTGTCAGATTCTTTGAGGACCATTTTCCTGTATTACTGCAGCCGGATTTTATAAATGCAGAGCTTTCTGCCTTATTTGACAGGCTCCATGCCATATAGCTGATATTGTTTTTATCCAGGAAAGTCAGCCACTTTTTTGCTTCAGCTTTATCAAGTCCACCATTTCCAGAAGCATCACAGATACTAAACTCGGATACAAATAACGGCAGTCCTTTATCAAGGGCAGCCTGTGCTTTATCTCTCAGCCATTCCTTATGTGTTGCTGCGTAAAAGTGCAGGGTGTACATTACGTTTTTCCTGTATTTCTTACTAACCGGGGAAAGCGCAGCCTGATCTACATCCTGTGACCAGTTGGGCGTTCCTACCAAAATCACAGCTTTTTTGTCATAGGTGCGGATACCTTTTATAATCTTTTCAGCGTATTTTTTTATTGTACTCCAGGATGTTCCTCCATTTGGCTCATTACAGATTTCGTAGATCACATTGGTATTATTTTTGTATTTTTTTGCCATTTTTTTGAAAAACTTCAAAGCTTCTTTCTGATTTTGCTGAGGGTTTCCATCACTTAAAATATGCCAGTCAATAATCACATACATACCTGCATTTGTGGCGTATTTTACACCGTTATCAATACACGCTTCCAGCTTACGCCGATTGGATGCATCCCCGGTACAATAGCCGTTATATTCAGCAGTATACATGGCAAGACGCACTGCATTTACCTTCCAGTTTTTCTTCATAAAAGTAAATGCACTTTGATTTACATACTCTGGATACCAGGACAGACCATGGGTGCTGATACCTCTAAGCTGTACTTTTTTCCCACTGCTGTTTACAAGCTGTGTGCTTTTTACCTGTAATCTGGGAAGCTTGGACGCAGCCGCTACCGGTACACAGAATGCACATAAAAATACGATTGCAATAAGCAAACCGAACCATTTTTTTCCTTTTTTTCTCATTAAAAACCCTCCTCCATTAATCTCCAGCCGTTGTCTTTTAGCCACTTTTGTCTTTCCCGGTAATCTGGAAGGATCTTCTCAACTTCTTTCCAGAATGCCTGGGAATGGTTCATTTCCCTACGGTGACAAAGCTCATGGACCACCACATAATCCAGCACCTCAGGAGGTGCCAGAATTAACAGCCAGTTAAAATTCAGATTTCCATTTGCGGCACAGCTTCCCCATCTTGTTTTCTGTTGACGCAGGGTAATTTTCCCATAGCTTACCCCTAACTTTTCTGCATAATATGCCACTCGCCTTGGAATTACCACGCAGGCTTTATTCTGCAGATGCTGTCTTTCCAGGGCAGACAGCTTTTGTACGTTCTCCTTCTGTGCATCTCTTTTCTGGATTTTTTCCAGATTTTTCAGGATCCATTCTTGTTTTTCTTCCACAAATTTCTGAATTTTTGCTTCGGAAAGACGGAGAGGCGCGCGTACAACAACACTGCCATCAGCCTTAATTTCCAGGCTCATAGTTTTGCGGCTGCTGCGGATGATCTGGTAGGAAATCTGAGAGCTCAGCATAGGATTTTCTCCATGTAAGCGTTCATTTGCTGCTCCAGTATTTCCATCTTTTCCCTGGTGTCTTTCTCCTTATATTCCAACCGCTTTATAATCCTGGAAATGTAATCCTTTTCTTTCATGATCCGCCATGTTTCCTTAAAATTCAGGTCATAATACTGCGCTGCATAGGATACCCAGTAATCTACGGATGTAATCCGGTCAGGAGATGAAACTGCCTCTTTTCTCAGGCAGGATTCCCATACCTTTGGAGATATTTTGCCTTCTCCGGCATGCTCCTGAGGGACACCGATCATAGCCTCCACAGAATCCACCAGCTTCACTCTGCAATTGTCCAGCTTGTCTGCATCGCGGATCATTTTTGCGTGGAAAAGAGTTCTTTCGTCCTGAATTCCTTCCAGCCTGAAATCACTGTGTCTGGCAATTGCCACGCGAATGAGCTCATCATAGCTTCGGTCTTCTATGAATCTGCTGATCATCGGATTTTCTCCCTCAAATAACAGTTGTACACCGAATGCAGCGTGATCCATAGTGTCCGGTGAAAAGCTGTTATAAAGACGAAGCTGTTGGAATCTTCCAATATCGTGAAGCAGGGCAATAAGCTCCGCAAGCTGTTGGTCTTCCTCATTCAAATGCATTCTGTGACCAATTTCACGAGCACTTTTTACCACCCCATATGTGTGAATGATTTTTAATTTTATCTTTTCATCTTCTCTGTCATATCCATTTAAATAATCCTCGAAAACGCCTCTTGCATGTTTAAAATCTATCTTCAAAATGCCTTCCTTTCCGCTGTATCTTTTGCACATCCAGAGCGAATATTAAGTAACCGCTTTTGTCAATGTGCAGATACTGAACAGCAGCTCTTTTAATCCTTATTATAAACCACCTGGTTTTCTTTTCCAATAAAAGCGTCAGATTTTCGAAAATTTCTACAGACTTGCGAAGGTTTGACGCATAACGTATAATACAAGACAATGATAACATATATTAATGATACCAGTGCCAAAAGGTCAAAAGCTGTTCGTGCTTGCACGATAAGGCTTTTGAACTTGGGACACGCCAAATATGAGAAAGTAGCGATTTACGCAGTAAATCAGCGGATTTCGAATATTTGGAGGATTGCGGGAGCAGCATAGCTGCGTAGCAATCCGGGTATCAAATGAGTGTCAAAAGACCTTTTGACACTCATATCATATTAATTATAAGCAAACAAATTTCGCTATTGTTTACATTTCGTTACGGTTCACTGGTAACGTTCCGCGAGGCGTTTTTGTGAACAAAGTTCATAGATAACACAATTCTGCATGCTTCGTGAAGCTTGTGGATAATACTCATTTTCAGGGAGGATGCCATGGCAGATAAAATACCTGATATTTCACCAAACGTAGACGAAACCATGAAGGAGCTTGAAACCCATGGTTCTTTTGAGCTGCCAGTAGAAACTTATACAGATAATTGTGAGATTTTCCGCTCCTTATACAACCACTGGCATAAAGAAATGGAGATCATCTGTATTGACAAGGGAAACGGGCTTGCAAGGCTTAACCGGGAAACACTGCGTCTGAAAGAGGGAGATCTTCTCATTGTCAACAGCGGTGTTCTGCATGGAATCAAGTCAGATTCCAGACATATTTTATATTACAGAAGCGTGGTGTTTGACCTTAGCTTTCTGGCGGGTCCTGCAGGGGATCTCTGTCAGGAAAAAGTAATCTCCCTGCTTATGGAGAACCGGGCAGAATTCACCCATCTGATCACTCCTGCCAATGAAAATTATAATAATATTTTCCATCTTTTCTGCGAGATCCATAAATGCCACAAGGAAAAACCGCCCTTCTATTATATGAAGCTGAAAGGACTTTTCTATGGGCTTTTTTATGAAATGCTGGCAGGAAATTACATCATTACTACAGATGCCGAACAGAACAGGAATCTTTTATCTGTAAAAAAGGTCCTGGACTATATCAGTGCCCATTACCGTGAGCCTCTGTCTGTAAAGGAACTGTCCGGTCTTTCCAATTACAGTGAATTCTATTTTATGAAGCTGTTCAAACAGTATACCGGAAAAACAGCAGCAGCCTACCTGAATGACTACAGACTTGAAAAGGCAAAGTCCCTGCTTTTGCATACAGATGCATCTGTGACGGACATTGCTCTAGATGTAGGTTTTAACAATACCAGTTATTTTATAAAAAAATTTCAGGAAGCCAATCAGCTGTCCCCTCACAAATTCCGCAAAAAAATGTCATAACAGAACAGTTTTGTTGTATTTTTCTAAGAGATGCATATGCTAATATAACACCATCGAACAAAGGTGATGTCCACGGCATCAGGCATACCGGTGGATTTCAGACGAGCATCATTCACACGCTCTCGAAAGGAGAAAATAATTATGAAAGCTTTAGAAACTATGATCCAGAACATGTTCCACAAAGACTGCGCAGCATGTACCGACCAGGAAGTATACGAAGCACTTCTCACCTATACAAAAGAGCAGTTAGCTGCAAAAGGCTATCACGATGGCAAGAAAAAAATTTACTATATTTCTGCCGAATTTCTCATTGGTAAGCTTCTTTCCAACAATCTGATCAATCTTGGAATCTACGATGAGGTTGCAGAATTTCTGAAAAAAAATGGCAAATCTCTTGCAGAAATTGAATCCGTTGAGCCGGAACCATCTCTTGGAAATGGTGGTCTTGGACGTCTGGCTGCATGTTTCCTGGATTCTATTGCAACACTTGGACTTCCTGGAGAAGGTATTGGTCTGAATTACCATCTTGGACTTTTCAAACAGGTTTTTGAAGACAATCTTCAGCATGAAGTACCGAATCCATGGATCACTCCTGATTCCTGGCTGACTGCTACAAATGTAACTTATATGGTTCCTTTCAGAGGTTTTTCCCTGAAATCTACCATGTATAGTATTGATGTTGCAGGCTATGAAAACAAAGCGATCCACCTTAATCTTTTTGACATTGATCTGGCAGATGAGTCCATGGTTCATGATGGAATTACCTTTAACAAAAAGGATATTCTCCACAATCTGACACTGTTCCTGTATCCGGATGACAGTGATGAAGATGGACGTAAGCTTCGTGTTTACCAGCAGTATTTCATGGTCAGCAATGCCGCTCAGCTGATTCTGGATGAGGCAGTTTCCAAGGGAAGCAACCTTCATGATCTGGCTGATTATGCTGTTGTTCAGATCAATGACACTCACCCAAGTATGATCATTCCTGAGTTCATCCGCCTTCTTGGTGAGCGTGGAATTGACTTTGATGAAGCTGCTGAAATCGTTTCCAATGTATGTGCATATACCAATCATACAATTCTGGCTGAGGCGCTTGAAAAATGGCCAATCCATTATCTGGAAGACATTGTTCCACAGCTGGTTCCGATTATCCGCAAGCTGGATGAAAAGGTAAAAGCCAAATATCCGGCTGAAAATCTTGCTATTATTGACAGCAATAATCTGGTTCATATGGCACATATGGACATTCATTATGGCTTCTCAATCAATGGTGTTGCAGCCCTTCATACAGAGATTCTGAAGAACTCCGAGCTGCATCAGTTTTATGAAATTTATCCTGAAAAATTCAATAATAAGACCAATGGTATTACTTTCCGCCGCTGGTTAATGTATTGCAACCAGCCACTGACCAAGTTTATTTCTTCACTTATTGGAGAGGGTTATAAAAAAGATGCCGATGAACTGAAGAAGCTTCTTGCTTACAAGGATGATCAGAAGGTTCTGGATCAGCTGCTTGAGATCAAGACAAATGCAAAGAAAATCTGCAAGGATTTTGTTCTGGAAAATACTGGTATCGAGATCGATGAAAACAGTGTTTTTGATATCCAGATCAAGAGACTTCATGAGTATAAACGTCAGCAGTTAAATGCTCTTTATATTATTTATAAATATCTGGAAATCAAAGACGGAAAGAAACCGGAACGACCGATTACTTTCATCTTTGGTGCAAAAGCAGCTCCTGCTTATTACATTGCAAAGGATATCATTCATCTGCTTCTGACTCTGGAAACCCTGATTCAGAATGACCCAGACGTAGCACCTTATATGAAGCTTGTTATGGTGGAAAACTACAATGTAAGTGCTGCTGAAAAACTGATCCCTGCTTGCGATATTTCCGAGCAGATTTCCCTGGCTTCCAAGGAGGCAAGCGGTACTGGAAACATGAAGTTTATGCTGAATGGTGCTATTACTCTTGGTACTATGGACGGAGCAAATGTGGAGATCAGTGATCTGGTTGGCAAGGATAATATTTATATCTTTGGTGAGTCCAGTGATGAAATTATCAAGCATTATGAGAAGATGGATTACAATTCCAGAGCAATTTATGAGGGAGATGCTGATATTAAAAAGTATGTAGATTTTATTGTCAGCGAGCCGATGCTGAAGCTTGGTAAAGAGGAACATCTGAGAAACTTCTATAACGAACTTTTGAATAAAGACTGGTTTATGACTTTGCTGGATCTCAAAGATTATATTAAAGTTAAAGATCAGGTATTTGCAGATTATGAAGACCGTAACAGCTGGGCAAAGAAAATGCTTGCAAATATCGGTGAGGCAGGATTCTTCTCTTCTGACAGAACCATTGCACAGTATAATAAAGATATCTGGCATTTAAACTAAAAAGTGCATCCCGCGGCAGTATATATAGCTGTCGCGGGATTTTTTTTAACAATATTCACATTTTCACTCTGAAGTATTACTCTTTTTCTGTTACTGTCTGCAGAGTCAACAGTGATTTTTTTCCCATTACTGGTCACTCCGTGACCAGTAACTTTTTCCTAAGTTCATACAAAATAGCGCAGCATAAACTTGCAAAATCGAAGATTTCCAATTACAATGAATACATCATTCATGAAAGGATTTTACAAAATGACAAAGGAAGAACTCGCTCTTGAAGTAATAGATCGATTAAAGAAAGAATACCCCCTGGCAGATTGCACTCTTGATTACGACGAAGCCTGGAAACTGTTGGTTAGCGTACGGCTGGCAGCACAGTGTACAGATGCCAGAGTCAATGTTGTAGTGCAGGATCTGTATGCCAGATATCCGGACGTAGCCGCACTTGCAGCAGCTACCCCTGAAGAAATTGAAGCGATTGTAAAGCCTTGCGGACTGGGAAAAAGTAAAGCCAGAGACATCAGCGCATGCATGAAAATCCTGCATGAAAAATACCATGACAATGTTCCATGTGACTTTGACGCTCTTCTCGCCCTCCCCGGTGTAGGACGCAAAAGTGCCAATCTGATCATGGGCGATGTATTCGGTAAACCAGCTATTGTCACTGATACACACTGCATTCGTCTCACCAACCGGATTGGCCTTGTGGATGGAATCAAGGATCCTAAGAAAGTTGAAATGGCACTGTGGAAAATCATTCCGCCGGAAGAGGGAAATGACTTCTGTCACCGCCTGGTAAACCACGGACGGGAAGTCTGTACTGCCAGAACCAGGCCTTATTGTGACAGATGCTGTCTCGCTGATATCTGCGCAAAAAACGGAGTAGACTAAAGCAAAGGCTTTCTGCAGGATATGCAGGTTTTAAAGCTCCCTATAAAAAGGAAGCATTTTCGCCCGGATATTTTCTCGAAAATGCTTCCTTTTACGGTTATTCTCCCACACTTCTTCTCAACGCAAACATAAAAATCTTCTCAAATCCCACACTCACTGCAATAATGACAATTGTCCATGCAAACAGGTCTGGTGTCTCCAGATACACCTTGGCTTTGTATAATTTTTCACCGATGGAACCAGCAGGAATGCCGATTACTTCAGCCGCAATTCCCGCTTTCCAACAGAGACCAAGTCCCAGTTTACAGGCAGTAACTGCATATGGCATAACCTGGGAAAGATAGATAAATTGTAATTTTTTTCCCACTCCCGCTCCAAAGGAATCTGCCATCTCCAGAAGCTGTTTGTCCGTCTGCCTGATTCCTTCCAGAATATTTGTATATACCACTGGAAAAACCATGAGAAACGAAATAAAAACGGATAAGTTTCTGGATGGGATCCAAATCAGGCACAGAATGATAAAAGAAGCAACTGGCGTAGCTTTTATCACCATGATCAATGGCTCCATCAGCACTTCCACAGCAAAAAAAGCAGAAGAAAGCGCCGCCAGAACCGTTCCCAGGATCAAAGCCAGAGAAAATCCCAGTATAATCCTTACGAAACTGAACACCACAGATTTCCAGAAATCTCCCATTACAATCAATTCGGTAAGTCTCTTTATAACAGAAACAGGAGATGCCAGAAGGATCTCCTGTTTCAGCCACATACTGGTCAGCTGCCATACCATAATCCATACAGCAGCTGCCACAATTTTATAAAATATCCGATATTTTTTTGCCTTATCAGCGTTTATAATAGAAGTCCTCATCTGGTAACTGACCTCCGATTGTTTCCGGATTCTGCTCATTTAGTGTGTTCAGATAGCCGGAAAGAATGGTCTGCATTTCGTCGCCCTCCATGAATACAATACTGCATTCCGGAATGGCTTTTGCTGCAACTTCTGCCGGAATAATATCATGGTTTCCAATGATCTGGGCAGCTGCTTCTGTATCAGAATTTACAAATTCTACAGAGTCCTTATATGCATCCATAAACGCATCAATATCTGCTTCATGCTCTTTCAGATAATCATTTCTGGCAATTACAACACCTGTTACCAGCCTGCTTCCATCTGTTGCAGAAGACTCCCAAAGCTCATTCAGGTCAAGGGCCACACGAAGGTTCTCATTCTTCATAAGTGCAGTGGTTACAAAAGGCTGTGGAAGAAGTCCAACTGCTGTCTGGTCTTCTGCAAGCGCTGCTACAACCTCTGCATGCTCAGACTTGTACTCAATGGTCACATCCTTCTCCGGATCCAGTCCATTAGACTTCAGAACAGAGTTTAACGCATACTCCGGAGTCGCACCTTTACCACTGGCATAGATCGTTTTTCCCTTTAAATCATCTACAGACTGGATGGAATCACCATTCTCCACCAGATAAAGAACACCAAGAGTATTTACTGCCAGAACGCTGACGTTTTTATCTGTTTTCTGATATAAAACGGAGGCTAAATTGGATGGAACAGCTGCTACATCTACCTGTCCCTGAACGATCATTGGAACAATTTCATCTGGAGATGCAGCAAGGGAAAACTCGTAATTCTCATCGTCCAGAAGCTGTGCCATTCCCATTGCAGTAGGACCCTTCAGTGCCCCAATTTTCATTACAGAACTGTCTGAATCCGTCTCATCAGCCGGCTCTTCTGATGTCTCATCTGCCGCTTCCGTTTCTTCCTTCTGTTCTTCTGCCAATACAATATTTGCGCTTCCAATACCTCCAGCCATTGTTCCAACACCAAGTGCAGCTGCCATAAACCATGATAATGCTCTTCTCTTCATAGAATGTCCTTTCCGGATCTTTACCTGATCCCATCAGTTCGTAATAGGTTACTGTTCACTGGTAACATTCCGCGAGGTGTTTTTTGTGAACAAAGTTCACAGAAAACCCGAGAGTTGCGGCGCGAAATCATGCAAAGCATGATTTCTGTGCATCGCGAAGCGTGTTACTGTGAACGGAGTGAACAGTAACCGTAATAGAAACTATACTGCTACAGCAGTCAGATATTTGTCTCTTGGATTTATAGTCAAACTATATGCGTCATAATCATTATCCAGATCAAAACATGGAATTCAGGAAAAAGAGAAATTCAGTTTCGTCACAGTCAAAATAATCCGGTTCTACCCATATCATGCTTTATACTGCCTGAAGAAAAGGGTCAGACTGTCCAGGGCCTTGGCAAGGACAAGCGCTTCCTTCTCGTCCAGTACATCAAGCACTGCATCTGTCATTTTGCGGTGAAATTCCGCATGGTGATGATATGCCTTTCTTCCTTTCAGGGTGAGATGGATAAATACCACACGGCGATCCTGCTCACTTCGCTCCCTTGTGGCGTATCCCTTTTTTACAAGGCTGTTCATGGAAGTAGTCAGGGAACCTACGGTGATATTCAGTTTGGCCGCAATGTCGGACATTTTGTTCCCACCAAGGCCTACAGCTTCAATAATATGCATATCATTATTGGTGATATCCTTATATTCTTCCGTAATGATTGCCTGCTCTTCCAGCTCCATAATCTCGTTAAACAGATGTACCAGTACATCATTAATAACTTCCCTGTTCTCCACTCTTTTCTCTCCTATAATGTGACAACATTATTTTCTATAAAACATTCAAGCAAATATTTACGGTAAGTATATCACAATTTGATATGTTTTTCTACAATTTTACAAATTTCGAAAACGCTTATAGCGCTTATTCAGTAATTTTTCCGGATCAAGCAACTGATAGGTTTCCAGGAATTCTTCTATTCTGTTTTTCAACTCTTCCA
>NZ_JBDGDM010000061.1:0-24464 GCF_040908885.1 Ruminococcus sp. RTP21358st1_G6_RTP21358_211008 | reverse complement strand
CGTTGCGCCGGCGAGTGAGCAATCACCATTGTCCGAATGCGTCCGCCTTGAACAACTTTCAACACACTAAATAGCAATTGCATAATTATACTTGACTTCCCCGAATTTTAGTAGTAAAATTACTTCAGTTCGTTAAACAACTAAATTAAAAAAGGATTAAATTCCTTGAAGGGAAGAAGTAGAAACAGAAGCACCTTGTCTACAGAGAGCTGTGTCGGTGGAAAGCAGCGTCAGGTCTGTTTTGAAGATCATCCCCGAGAAGGGAAGCCGAACGCTTCATAAGTATCCGTTTTTTCAAACAGGAACCAGATACGAAGTGAAGAACTGCATCAAGTAGGTTTCCACGGTTGTTCCCCGTTATCGGAATCGCGTATGTCGGTACGTTGTCTTTTCGTACTTGTTTCAAAGGGGAAACAGGGTGGTTGCGGTCTAATATGGTCCGTCCCTAGTTCAGGGGCGGACTTTTTTTGTGTAACAGGAAATTTCGTTGGAACTTTCTGTTGCACAAAAGCCCTGCCGGGCAGGATCGCACTGCGGCTGCATAACAGATAGTTCCATTTTACGAAAGACGAAAACCGGACAAGTAAATTAAGCGGAGGAGAGATCATGAAAGTCTTCAAAAAAATCATGAATGCAGTAGCAGCAGTAGAAAATTGTATTCTGGTAGTGTCTACCCTGCTGATACTGGTTCTGACCGTGGGAAATGTTTTTTCCCGAAAAGTGATCCATCGTTCCTGGTCCTTTACCGAGGAACTTGTGGTCGCAGTCTTTGTATTGATTACCTTAATGGCTGCAGCACTTGCATGCCGCGAAGGAGAACTGGTTAACCTGTCACTGGTTACAGACCGTCTCCCTGAGAAACTGAAAAAACCATCTGTTATCCTTACCACTGTTCTGTGCATTATTTTTACCGCAATCTTATTCTGGTTCGGTATGGAAAAAGTAATCACACAGCTGGAAAACGGAAAACGTACCTTCGTTCTGAACTGGCCGGAGTGGATATTCTGGTCCTTCGTGCCAATCGGATCCGGATGTATGATCTTACATTTTATTGAATACTGTCTTGACTATTGCACAGGCAATCTGAAAAAGGAGGATAAATAAATGATAAGTGCAGTTCTTTTTATTTCATTTTTTGTTTTCCTGATCATGGGAGTTCCCATTGCAATCTGTCTGGGACTGTCCTCCGTCTGTGCAATCCTGTACTCCGGAACCTCCCTTACCATCGTTGCAACCAATATGTATGCCGGAATCAGTAAATTTCTCCTTCTGGCTATCCCGTTTTTCGTACTTTCCGGAAATATCATGGCAAAAGCCGGAATTTCCAAAAGACTTGTCAGATTCGTAGATACCTGCGTGGGACATAAAAGAGGCGGCATCGCCATTGTATGCGTTATTGTAGCATGCTTCTTCGGCGCAATTTCCGGATCCGGACCTGCAACGGTAGCAGCACTTGGAGCAGTTCTGATCCCTGCAATGGTAGAGCGGGGAGGCTTCAGCGCACCGTTTTCCACAGCCCTGATGGCAACATCAAGCTCCATCGCCATTGTCATCCCGCCAAGTATTGCATTTGTTGTATATGCTTCTATCACAGGCGTATCTATTGCAGATATGTTCATGGCAGGAATCGTACCTGGAATCCTGATGGGCGTTGCCCTTGTGATCGTAGTTATGGTGGAAGCCAGAAAAAAAGGCATTCAGCCAGCCCAGAAGAAAGCGACTGCAAAAGAGCGCTGGGATGCATTTAAGGATGCTTTCTGGGGATTCTTAATGCCGGTTATTATTCTTGGTGGTATTTATGGCGGTATTTTTACTCCTACTGAGGCAGCAGCTGTATCCGTTGTATACGGTCTGTTTGTAGGTATGGTGATTTATCGTGAGGTTAAATTAAAAGATCTGTTTGACCTTTGCGTGGATTCTGCGAAAACAACTGGTGGAATCATGCTGATCGTAGCATGTGCTTCCCTGTTTTCCTATGTATGTACCAAATTCGGTATCGCAGACGCAGCTTCAGCGCTCCTTGGAAGCATTGCACATAACCAGTTTACCTTCCTTCTGATCGTAAACATTATTTTCCTGATTGCAGGCTGTTTCATCGATGCAAACTCTGCTATGTACATTTTTATTCCGGTCATGCTTCCGGTATGTAAAGCACTTGGCTATGATGTGGTTGCATTTGGTGTGATGGCAACTGTAAACCTTGCAATTGGACAGGTAACTCCGCCAGTTGGTGTCAACCTGTTTGTGGCAATCGGAATCAAGATCAAAAAAGGCATGGAGGTTACCCTTCAGGAAATTTCAAAAGCAGTTATGCCCATGCTGGCAGCCTGTGTGGCAGTGCTTCTTGTGGTTACCTATATTCCGGTAACTTCAACGGCTCTTCCGAGAGCACTTGCTAAAAATGGTGCATATTCCGGAGATTCTTCCTCTGGTGACACCGGCTCATCCGCAGCTTCTGCAGCCGGAGACGGGGATTATTCCTTCAATGAGATTGCAGACTACAGTGATCTTGGCTGGGAGGAAACTACCTGGAATTTTGCATGCTCTACAACTGAGACTTCTACCTGGGCAGACGGCGGCCGCAAGTTTGGCGAGCTGATGGAAAAGGCCACAGGAGGAAAAGTAAAAGTAAATATATATGCAGCAGACCAGCTGACAAACGGAAACCAGTCCGAGGGAATCCAGGCACTGATGAACGGAGACCCGGTACAGATTTCCATGCATTCCAACCTGATCTATTCTGCATTTGACCCAAGATTTAACGTAGTTTCCCTGCCGTTTATTTATGACTCTGTAGAAGATGCAGATGCCAAGTTTGACGGTGAGGCTGGTGAGAAATTAAAAGAAATTCTTGGTGAGTACGGACTCCATTGCATGGGTATTGCAGAGAACGGTTTCCGTGAACTGACCAACAGTGTCCGCGAAGTAAAATCTGTGGATGATATGAAAAACCTGAAAATCCGTGTTGCCGGTTCCAACCTTCTTATGGAATGCTATAAGAGATGGGGCGCAGATGCAACCAACCTAAACTGGTCTGAGACTTACACAGCCCTTCAGCAGAACACAGTTGAGGGTCAGGAGAATCCGCTTCCTGCAATCGATGCAGCCAGTGTACAGGAGGTTCAGCCATACTGCTCCATGTGGGATGCCATCTATGACTGCCTGTTCTTCTGTATCAACCAGGAAATTTATGACGGTCTTACACCGGAACAGCAGGCTGTTGTAGACGAGGCAGGCCAGAAAGCCGTAGAGTACGAGCGTTACATCAACCGCTCCGGTGATGAAGAAATCACGAACCGCTGGAAAGACAAAAACGGCGTTACCTTCACTGCAAAAGAGGATATGAACATTGAGTCCTTTAAGGAAGCTGTTGACGGTGTAGATGAGTGGTTCATTGAGGAACTGAAATCCCAGGGATACGAGGATGCAGAAGAGCTGGTAGAGGCATTTACCGGAATTGGCGATTACAGTGACCTTGGCTGGGAGGAGACTACCTGGAATTTTGCATGCTCCACAACTGAGACTTCTACCTGGGCTGATGGAGGCCGCAAGTTCGGCGAGCTGATGGAAAAAGCTACAGGTGGAAAAGTAAAAGTAAACATATATGCAGCAGACCAGCTGACAAATGGAAACCAGTCCGAGGGGATCCAGGCACTGATGAACGGAGACCCGGTACAGATTTCTATGCATTCCAACCTGATCTATTCTGCATTTGATCCGAGATTTAACGTAGTCTCCCTGCCGTTTATTTATGATTCTGTGGAAGACGCAGATGCCAAGTTTGACGGTGAAGCAGGAGAGAAGATGAAGGAAATCCTCAGTGAGTATGGACTGCATTGCATGGGTATTGCGGAGAACGGCTTCCGTGAATTGACCAACAGTGTGCGTGAAGTAAAATCTGTGGACGATATGAAGAACCTGAAAGTCCGTGTTGCAGGCTCCAATCTTCTTATGGAATGCTATAAGAGATGGGGGGCAGATGCAACCAACCTGAACTGGTCTGAGACTTACACAGCTCTTCAGCAGAACACCGTAGAGGGAGAGGAGAATCCGCTTCCTGCAATCGACGCAGCCAGTGTACAGGAGGTTCAGCCATACTGCTCCATGTGGGATGCCATCTATGACTGTCTGTTCTTCTGTATCAATCAGGATATCTATGATGGCCTTACACCAGAGCAGCAGGCTGTTGTAGACAAGGCCGGAAGAATGGCTGTTGAGTATGAGCGTTACATTAACCGCTCCGGGGCCAATGAGATCATGAATCGCTGGGAAGAGAAAAATGGCGTTACCTTTACAGCAAAAGAGGATATGGATATTGATTCCTTTAAAGAGGCGGTAGAAGGCGTAGACCAGTGGTTTGTGGAAGAACTGAAAAACCAGGGATATGACGATGGTCAGGAACTGGTGGATGCATTTAAGTAAGACAGCATAAGCGTGTATCAATTTGATACATGTGCCTCATAAATTGAACAGTGCCCTATAGAAAACACCTCCCGAAATGTGAGTAACCAACATATTCCGGGAGGTGTTTTTGGTCTGTCTTACAGTAATCCAGTGATCCTGAGAGAGCACCACACAAGCAGCAGGGCCATGATCCCATTCATCAGCTTATAATGGCTGCTGTAAAATCTTTTCAGTACATTTCCTGCAAATGCCCAGAGCAGATTTCCCAGGGCTCCAAGAAACATCAGATATACAGCGAAGCAAAACAGTATAGGAACCCTTGCTTCATAGGGCAGAATATAAGCGGAAAACATGGTTAGCCCATAGATAATGATCTTTACATTTATCAGCTGCAGGAAAAATCCCATCAGCCAGGTTGGCTTTTTGTCCTGGACATTGTCAGAGGGCGGAATCCTGCGCCAGGTCTGCCAGGCAAGATAGAGTACATAAGCTGCGCCAAAATATTTCATAACCGGCTGGATCCCTGGAATGATTTTCCCAAGAGTACTGCAGAACAGTCCGGAAAGACACATCAAAGTGAGAGATCCGCTCCAGATTCCGGTCATAAAGCGGATATTACCGGAAATGCCGTATTTGCTGGCTGTGGACAGCAAAAGAATATTATTGGGACCAGGCGACCAGACGGTAAGGATGGCAGACAGGGTCATTTCTATGAAGACAGATAAAGGCATGGGACTTCCTCCTTAGGTAAGTTTAAACATCTGAGCTACGAAAAGAAAGGTGTAACATACAAAACGCTGTGTGTTCGTAAAACCCATACAAAATATGATTTTTAATAATAACACAAAAATATCGGATTGTATATAAGAGGATAACGATCGCAATCGAAATTCGGTTAAATGTTTGTTAAATTCGTGCAAAATGGGAACGATTATGTTATAATGCAGAAAATAAGGCGGATATAAAAAAATAGAATTTACTTTTAGCAGGAAAAATTGCTTTGAGTTTGAAAATAATGATACGTGAGGAGGACGTGTTTATGCTGAAAACCTGGATCCCGGAGGAGATTCCGGAAAAAGAGGAGCTGAAGAAACGGATTAAAGAAGCTGGCGAGAAGCTGTATCAGCAGCAGATGAAGCTGAAAGAACACAAGCTGCCTGTGCTGGTACTTTTTGAAGGCTGGGGTGCATCTGGCAAAGGAACCACTATTGGCAGAGTGATCAAATACATCGATCCCCGTTTCTTTAAAGTAGCAACCATGTCAAAGCCTACAGAGGATGAACTGCGCAGACCATTTCTATACCGGTATTTTAATCAGATTCCGGAAGCCGGCAAATTTACTTTTCTGGATTCTGGCTGGATGGAGCAGACCTGCAAAGACTGTCTGAACGGTCTGGAAGAAGAGGATTATGCAAAGCGGATCGACAGCATCAAACATTTCGAGCGACAGCTCACAGACAACGGTTATCTGGTCCTGAAATTTTTCATGCAGATTGACAAAAAAGAGCAGACCAGACGTATTGAGAAGCTTAACAAAGAGCAGGATACAAAATGGCGTGTGGATGCCTTTGACAAGTGGCAGAACGAACATTACAAACATTGCCAGAAGATTTTCGACCGCTACCTGACAGACACGAATACTTCTATTGCACCATGGTATATTATTGATGCAAAAGACCGCAACTTCGTAGAACTTCAGGTTCTTGAAATAATGGTAAATAACATTGAGGTAGCTTTGCAGAACAGCACACACAGCGCACCGCTTCTCCCAAACATTTTTTCGCTTGAGAAAATGCCGAAGCTTTCGGAAATCGAATTGACAGACAAGGTGATCGAGGATGAAGAATACAAGAAAGAGCTGAAGCATCTCCAGAAGAAGCTGGGCGAACTGCATAACCGTCTGTACCGCAAGCGTGTGCCGGTGATCATTACTTATGAAGGCTGGGACGCAGCCGGAAAAGGAGGTAATATTAAGCGGATCACAGAAGCCCTTGATCCCCGTGGCTTTGAGGTCCATCCAATCGCCAGCCCGGAACCTCACGAAAAGGCGCGTCATTACCTCTGGCGCTTCTGGACCAGATTGCCCAAAGACGGTCACATTGCCATCTTCGACCGCACCTGGTACGGCCGCGTAATGGTAGAGCGTCTGGAAGGCTTCTGCAGCGAGAACGACTGGAAACGTGCTTACAACGAGATTAATGAATTCGAGAAGGAACTGTCCGACTGGGGTGCCGTGATTATCAAATTCTGGGTCCAGATCGACAAAGACACCCAGCTGGCCCGCTTCACCGACCGTCAGAACAATCCTGAAAAACAGTGGAAGATCACCGACGAAGACTGGCGCAACCGCGAAAAATGGGATGCTTATGAATGTGCTGTAGATGAAATGCTTGCCAAGACAAGCACCACCTATGCACCATGGCATATCCTGGAATCTGTAGACAAGAAGTATGCGAGAATTAAAGCTCTTAAGATTGTAATAAAAGAATTGGAAAAGGCATTAGAGCGTACTTGAAAAATCATTCCCGCAATCTGCACGCCCCACTTTGCGGTATATTTTGCCCGAATTCGGTTGCCGTAGCCCGCTACGGCGCCCTCATCCGGACAAAATCTCCCACAAATTGTGACGCACATCTTGCAGAAGGCCTTTTTCAAACGTATTCTGGAATAGAAGCATAATAAGCAAAATCGCTGGCCAACAACCAGCGATTTTGCAATATATTCATGCAGCAGATCATGTAAGGGGCGGATTTCGTGATGCCGGGATCCATGATTTCCGTCACGCTCTCAGATAATTCCGCATGGTTTTAAGTGCATTCTTTTCCAACCGGCTGACCTGTGCCTGGGAAATTCCGATTTCCTGGGCTACCTCCATCTGGGTTTTGCCCTCGTAAAAACGCAGATCAATAATATGCCGTTCCCGCTTATTCAGCCGGTTTATAGCTTCCCGGAGGGACAGATTTTCCACCCAGGTCTCCTCCTTGTTTTTTTTATCGCTGATCTGGTCCATCACATAAAGCGTATCCCCGCCTTCCGTATAAACCGGTTCAAAAAGCGACACCGGATTCTGTATCGCATCCATAGCATATACGATCATCTCTTTATTTATCCCTATTTCGCTGGCAATTTCCGCAATGGTAGGCTCCCTCAGATTTGTTTTCATATAAGTTTCTTTTGCATAGATAGCACGATAAGCAATATCCCGCAGCGACCGGCTCACCCGGATACTGTTATTGTCACGAAGATACCTTCGTATCTCTCCAATGATCATAGGCACTGCATAAGTGGAAAATTTTACATTCAATGTAGTGTCAAAATTATCAATTGCTTTTATAAGTCCAATGCAGCCAATCTGAAAAAGATCGTCCATATTTTCGCTGCTGTTGGAAAAACGCTTGATCACGCTGAGAACCAGCCTCAGATTTCCTTTGATATAAAGTTCCCTGGCTTCTTCATCACCCTCCTTGATCCTGCGAAAAAGCTCTTCTTTTTCTTCTGCCTTCAGTACCGGAAGCTTCGATGTATTGACTCCGCAAATTTCAACTTTGTTAAGTGCCATTATTTGAATCCTCCTTTTGTGCATCGCGAAGCGTGCTGCTGAGAACGAAGTGAACAGTAACAATGATTCTCACGTGGGAGGATAAATATTCTTTTTTCGGGAAAATATAAAAATTATTGCCCCTTGACAATTGGGAAAATAGAATTAAGCCTTTTTACAGCAATACTTTTCATCAATTTCTACCAGGATAATGTCATCTCCGATCTGCCGGATACAATTCCATGGAATTATATATTCACTTCCGGCTCCCCAGAAACAAAAGCAGAAACTGCCAGGTCCGGGAACCACAAGGGCGGTAATACATCCGGTTTCACAGTTAAATTCCACATCCACCGGACAGCCAAGTGTACGGCAGGTACAGATATTGATCACTTCTTTTTGCTTTAATTCGCAAATACGCATGAAAAGCACCTGTTTTTTATGATATTATGCAAAAAGTCTGAAAATATGTATGGAGTTTATTGACATACTTTCTATGATTAAAGTATAATAAGAAATAGGTAATTCAGTCCGTTTTATGTTACTGAGCGAACAGAAAAGAGGAAAGTCTGCTGCCCAGATTGTATGGCAGAAGGGGAGACATGAGGAAGGGGAAATAAATACATGAGATGTCCATACTGTAATCAGGATAATACAAGAGTAGTAGATTCAAGACCAGTGGAAGAGACCAATTCCATAAGACGCAGAAGACTGTGCGATTCCTGTGGAAGAAGATTTACCACTTATGAGAATGTGGAGACAATCCCGTTAACCGTAATCAAGAAGAATCTGAACCGTGAGCAGTACGACCGCAATAAACTGATCAACGGTGTCCGCCGCGCCTGCTACAAACGTCCCATTGCCAGCGATAAGCTGGAAACCATGATCGATGCCATAGAAGGCGACATCTTCAATGCCGAAGATAAAGAAATCTCCAGCACGAAAATCGGAGAAATCGTGATGAGCCATTTAAAAGATCTGGATTCGGTGGCGTAT
Source organism: Ruminococcus sp. RTP21358st1_G6_RTP21358_211008 (assembly GCF_040908885.1). Taxonomy (NCBI): domain Bacteria; kingdom Bacillati; phylum Bacillota; class Clostridia; order Eubacteriales; family Oscillospiraceae; genus Ruminococcus; species Ruminococcus sp. RTP21358st1_G6_RTP21358_211008. Next base: position 15,526 of record NZ_JBDGDM010000061.1, on the reverse strand, counting down.
GTGCGATTCGCTTCTGTGTATCGGGAGTTTAAAGATGTCAGTACCTTTATGGATGAATTAAAGAAATTTTTAAATTAGAAAAATCCTCGCCAGAGAGCGGGGATTTTTTCTGTATAAACAAGTATTAAATGGAATAAAAAAGACAGGCCGCAGCGGACCTGTCTTTTTGAAACTTCAGATGACAGAGAATCAGCAGATGCCCTGAGCTTTCATAGCATCTACAACTTTCTCAAATCCGGCGATGTTAGCACCGGCAACATAGTTGTCTTTCATACCATAACGCTTAGCAGCGTCATCAGCTTTGTGGAAGATGTCTACCATGATTCCATGAAGCTTCGCATCAACTTCCTCTGCTGTCCAGGAAAGTCTCATGGAGTTCTGGCTCATCTCAAGAGCAGAAGTAGCAACACCACCAGCGTTAGCTGCTTTACCAGGCATGAACAGAACACCGTTCTCCTGGAGATAAGTTGTAGCATCAAGAGTAGTAGGCATGTTCGCACCCTCAACTACATATTTGCAGCCGTTTGCAACAAGTGTCTTAGCACCATCAAGAGCAAGCTCGTTCTGGGTAGCACATGGAAGGTATACATCACATTTGATGTTCCAGATTCCGGTACCTTCTGTGTAAGAAGCACCCTCAACACGGTCTGCGTACTCTTTGATACGTCCACGTTTTACTTCTTTGATATCTTTCACAATGTCAAGCTTGATTCCTTCTGGATCATAAATATATCCGTTGGAGTCACACATAGCAACAACCTTGCCGCCAAGCTGCTGAGCTTTCTCTACAGCATAGATTGCAACGTTTCCGGATCCTGTTACGATGAATGTCTTTCCATCAATAGAATCGTTATGTGCTTTCATGATCTCGTCAAGCATATAAACAACACCATATCCGGTAGCCTGTGTACGGATCAGAGATCCGCCGTAGGTAAGTCCTTTACCTGTGAGAACACCCTCGTATAATCCGCGGATTCTCTTGTACTGTCCGAATAAATAACCGATCTCACGTCCGCCTACACCGATATCACCTGCCGGAACATCAGTGTCAGCACCGATATATTTGGAAAGCTCTGTCATGAAGCTCTGGCAGAATGCCATAACCTCTCTGTCAGATTTGCCTTTCGGGTCAAAGTTGGAACCACCTTTACCACCACCGATTGGAAGTCCGGTAAGGGAGTTCTTAAATGTCTGCTCAAATCCAAGGAATTTTAAGATACCCTGGTTTACTGACGGATGGAAACGAAGACCACCCTTATAAGGTCCGATAGCGCTGTTAAACTGTACACGATATCCCTTGTTTACCTGAACAACGCCCTTGTCATCTACCCACGGAACGCGGAAGGAAATGATTCTTTCCGGCTCTACAAGGCGCTCCAGAAGGGACATGCTGCGGTATTCTTCTTCATTTTTGTCAATTACGACCTTCAGGGAATCCAGAACTTCCTTTACTGCCTGGTGAAATTCAGGCTCACCTGGATTCTGTGCTACGACTCTTTCGTATACTTCTTCTGTGTAAGACATTGTAATTCCTCCTCATCCAGATAGGTGTAAAATTTTTTAACGACGCTATTATACACTAAAGTGCTAAAAATGAAAAGAGTTTTTTTCATATTTCCAAAAATTTCATTAAGGCTTGCGAAAATGAGCCAAATATGAGATGATAGATAGCAAGAAATACATTATGCCGGAGCAGGAAAAAGACAGATATGCCGGACATAAGTAGTAAGATGAGGAGTGAAATAAATGAAAACATTCGAGAAGTCCAGTAAACTGGATAACGTACTTTATGATGTGCGAGGACCGGTAGTGGATGAAGCGGCCAGAATGGAAGAGGATGGAATGGAGATTCTGAAGCTGAATATCGGCAATCCATATCCATTTGGATTTTCTGCACCGCAGGAAGTAATTCTGGACATGCTGAGCAATATTCGTACCTCTCAGGGATATTCCGATTCCAAAGGAATCTTTTCTGCAAGAAAGGCCATTATGCAGTATGCCCAGCTTCGAGGAATTCCCGGGGTTACCATGAGTGATATTTATACAGGTAATGGTGTCAGTGAGCTGATCAATCTCTGCATGCAGGCACTTCTGGATAACGGGGATGAGATTCTGATCCCTGCACCGGATTATCCTTTGTGGACAGCTACTGCGACTCTGGCAGGTGGAAATGTAGTTCATTATATTTGTGATGAGCAGTCTGAATGGTATCCGGACATTGATGATATTAAGAGCAAGATCACAGACAAGACCAAAGCGATTGTTATCATTAATCCGAATAACCCTACAGGAGCAGTTTATCCTAAGGAGATCCTGGAGCAGATCGTGCAGATCGCAAGAGAGCACGAGCTGATCATTTTTTCAGATGAGATATACGACCGTCTGATCATGGATGGCTATAAGCATACTTCTATTGCATCCCTTGCACCAGACGTATTCTGCGTTACTTTTTCCGGACTTTCCAAGTCCCATATGATCGCTGGTTTCCGTATTGGATGGATGATCTTAAGTGGTGCCAAGAATAAGGCGAAGGGGTATATTGAAGGTATTAACATGCTTTCCTCCATGCGTCTTTGCTCCAATGTTCCGGCCCAGTCCATTGTACAGACTGCACTTGGCGGATACCAGAGTGTAAATGAGTACATTCAGCCAGGCGGAAGAGTTTATGAGCAGAGAGATTTTATCTACAAGGCACTCAATGACATTCCGGGAATCACAGCCGTAAAGCCCAAGGCTGCGTTCTATATTTTTCCGAAGATCGATACAGAGAAATTCAATATTCACAATGACGAGCAGTTTGCTCTTGATTTCTTACATGAGAAACAGGTGCTTCTGGTGCCGGGCAAGGGCTTTAACTGGAATTGTCCTGACCACTTCCGTGTAGTATATCTGCCGAATGTGCGTCAGCTGGAGAAGGCTATGGACAAGCTGAGGGATTTCTTGTCCACCTATAAACAGCGATAAAAAGATAATAAAACAATGGCAGTCACAGATTATCCATTTACAATGCCGGAGCAGAAGCATCCGCTTCTGACTCTGACAGCATTAATAATTGAGGGAGGAACGGATTATCGGACGGATTAAAAAGAAAGGAGTTTATTTGAATGGCAGGATTTAAGATGAAAGTAACACCGGAAATAGAGAACCTGACGGAGGTTTGCAAGGAGCATTCCAGCCTGGATCTGTCTCTTTATCAGAAGTATGATGTTAAGCGAGGGCTTCGTGACATCAATGGTAAGGGCGTTCTGGCAGGTCTGACGCAGATTTCCAATGTATGCGCCACGAAGGTGGTTGACGGCAAGGAAGTGCCCTGTGCGGGCAGTCTTTCCTACAGGGGATATGACATCAAGGAGTTGACCAGGGGATTTATTGAAGATGACAGATACGGCTTCGAAGAAACTACCTATCTTTTACTGTTCGGCAAGCTTCCGAATGGGGAGGAACTGGAGGATTTCACCAAGCTTCTGGCGAACCAGCGCTCCCTTCCTACGAATTTCGTAAGGGACGTTATCATGAAAGCACCGTCCAAGGACATTATGAATGCCCTGTCCAGAAGTGTGCTTACACTTTATTGCTATGACAAGGAGCCGGATGATATTTCCCTTCCGAATGTACTGAGACAGTGCCTGAATCTGATCAGTGTATTTCCTCTTTTATCTGTTTATGGATATCAGGCTTACAATCACTATGTATGCGGCAAGAGCCTTTATATTCACAATCCGAAGAAAGAGCTTTCCACAGCGGAGAATATCCTCCGTATGCTTCGCCCGGATAAGAAGTATTCCCATCTGGAGGCGAAGATCCTGGATCTTGCCCTGATCCTTCATATGGAGCATGGTGGTGGTAATAACTCTACATTTACCACACACGTTGTTTCCTCATCCGGAACAGACACCTATTCTGCCATCGCAGCTGCTCTCGGCTCTCTGAAAGGTCCGAAGCACGGTGGTGCCAATATTAAGGTTGTAAGCATGTTCCAGGATTTGAAGAAGAATGTGAAGGATATTTCTGACGAAGAGGAAGTAAGAGAGTATCTGAAGAAACTGCTTCACAAAGAAGCTTTTGATAAGAGAGGTCTTATTTATGGTATGGGACACGCGATCTATTCGGTATCGGATCCCCGTGCCCAGGTACTGAAAGGCTTTGTTGAGACTCTGGCCAGAGAAAAAGGACGTATGAAAGAATACAATCTTTACGCGATGGTAGAGCAAATGGCTCCGGAGGTTATCGCCGAGGAACGCCATATTTACAAGGGTGTCAGCGCAAACGTGGATTTTTACAGCGGTTTTGTTTACAGCATGCTGGATCTGCCTCTTGAGCTGTATACACCGATTTTTGCAGTGGCACGTATTGTGGGCTGGAGCGCCCACCGAATGGAAGAGCTGATCAATACAGACAAGATCATCCGTCCGGCTTACAAGAACGTTCTGGCTCCGGCTGTATACGTACCGCTTAAGGAGCGTGAATAAGAATGACAGTGAAGCATCAGTCTTCCCTGGTCCTGGAGGGCGGGGGAAGCAGGGGAGTATTTACAGCAGGGGTTCTGGATTATCTTATGGAAAAAGAGGTGAAATTCCCATATGTGGTGGGTGTTTCCGCTGGTTCCTGCAATGCTCTTGATTATGTATCCTGGCAGCCTGGAAGGACCAGAGACTGCATGATCATAGAGGATAAGGCAAACAGCTATATTGCTACTAAGGAAGCTCTTAAGAAGCATGAGCTTTTTGACATGGATATGCTGTTTGACAAATATCCAAATGAATTGTTTCCGTTTGATTTTGATACTTTTTTTCAGTCAGATACGGAGTGTGAGATGGTAGTGACCAACTGCCAGACTGGTGATGCGGAATATATGACTGAGAAGCATGACAGACGTCGCCTGATGGATATTGGAAGGGCTTCTTCCAGTATTCCCGTTGTAAGTCCCATGGTAGAGATTGACGGTGTTCCTTATCTGGATGGCGGCATTGCAGATTCGATTCCCCTGATCCATGCCATGGAGAAGGGATATCGAAAGAACGTGGTGATCCTTACCCGAAATATGGGTTACCGCAAGAAGAAACCGGGAAAGAGCACTCCGCTTTATGTGGCTGCATTTCGGCATTACCCGGAATTTTTGAACACTTTATATAATCGTTACCGCAGCTACAACCGGACTTTGGAGCTTCTGGAAAAATGGGAGAGGGAAGGACATATTTTTGTCATCCGCCCGGAAATTCCCACTGTGGGGCGTGCGGAGGCGAACAAAGAGAAGCTGATGGCGTTTTATCAGCATGGTTATGATGTGATGAAAGACCATTATGAGGAACTGCAGGCGTACCTAAGCAGGTGACGGGATCTTGACAGAACCTCTTGGGAAACAGGCGCGAAATCATGTGAATACATGATTTCTGTGCATTGCAAAGCGCGTTGCCGGAGTTTGTTTGAAAAATCATTCCCGCAATCTGCACTATCATAGAAAATAAAAGAATTAAAGGATGTAACAGAATGTTTGAACGCTTTTTTCCAGATGAATATCTGGATTCAGCATATGTAGTCAACTATGAAAAACTATACCAGGAGGGATACAGGGGGATTTTGTTTGATATCGACAATACCCTGGTTCCTCATGGGGCACCGGCAGATCCGGAAGCTGTCCGGCTTTTTCAGCAGCTTCGCGACATTGGCTTTTCCTGCTGTCTGGTGTCAAACAACAGGAAAAAAAGGGTAGAACCCTTTGCCGCTTCAGTAGGCGCTCAGTTCATTGAAATGGCTGCCAAGCCGTCCAGAAAAGGCTATGAAAGGGCCATGGAGAGACTTGGAACGAACACAGGGAATACGGTCTTTATCGGAGACCAGCTTTTTACCGATATATGGGGGGCTAAGAATGCTGGCCTTCGTAATATTCTGGTAAAGCCGATCAATCCCAAGGAAGAGATCCAGATCGTGCTGAAGCGCTATCTGGAGAAAATTGTATTACATTTTTATACCAAGGAGGAGAAGAATTCATGAACCATATTGTGGTGATCGGATTTATGGGTTCTGGCAAGACAAGAGTGGGGAAACGTCTGTCCAGTGACCTGGGACTGACATTTGTGGATGTGGACAAGGTGATCGTTAAGAAGATGAACATGTCCGTAAAGGAGATTTTACAGAAATTTGGAGAGCCATATTACCGTGCTCTGGAGACTATGACTGTGAAAGCTCTGATTGAAGATAAGGAAAGAAAAGTGATTTCTCTTGGCGCAGGTCTTCCGGTTCAGGAGCAGAATGAGCAGTATATTAAGCAGCTGGGTACAGTTGTTTACCTGAAGGGGTCTGCTGAGACTCTCCGCAAGAGGCTTGAGGGAAATAGCAATCCTCTTCTGGAAGGCGAAAATCAGGATGAAAAGATCAAAAAGCTTCTGAAACAGCGTGATCCGATTTATCATAAATTTGCAGATATTGAAGTTGTGACAGGAGTGAAGCCTTTTGAGGAACTAATCAAGGAAATTGAAGAACAGCTTCCGTGAATACAAAAGTATTTTGCCATAATATATGGGAAAAACAGGAAAATTTGGCTGCATATGAAAAAAAGTAGTTGAAAAAATGGTACATATATAATAAAATATTTCTAGTCATAAGCACTATAAGGAGGAAAAATTAATTATGATTTCAGCAGGTGATTTCAGAAACGGTGTCACAGTAGAAATTGATGGCAACGTTTGTCAGATCGTAGAATTCCAGCACGTTAAACCGGGTAAGGGAGCTGCTTTCGTTAGAACCAAATACAAAAATATTATTACAGGATCCGTGTTAGAGAAATCTTTCCGTCCTACAGAGAAATTCCCTACAGCACGTATCGAGCGTGTTGATATGCAGTATCTCTACAGCGATGGCGGATTATATTACTTCATGAACGTAGAGACATTTGACCAGGTTGGTCTTACAGAAGAGCAGGTTGGCGATTCTCTTAAATTTGTAAAAGAGAATGAGATGGTTAAGATCTGTTCTCACAATGGCAATGTATTCGCTATTGAGCCTCCGTTATTCGTTGAGCTTGTAGTTACAGAGACAGAGCCAGGATTCGCTGGAAATACAGCTCAGGGTGCTACCAAACCGGCTATCGTTGAGACAGGAGCACAGGTAATGGTTCCGCTGTTCGTTAACCAGGGCGACAAGCTGAAAATCGACACCAGAACAGGCGAGTACCTGTCACGAGTATAAATAAATAACTGCGGAGCAGTTATTTATTTATGAGCAAGTAGCGGATGCGGATTGCGAATATCCGCTAGAATAACTGCGGAACAGTTATTTATTTATGAGCAAGTAGCGGAAGCGGATTGCGAATATCCGTTCTAAATCGCATAAGCTGTTTATTTATGTGCCATCGGCGTATGCCGGTGGCATATTTTGTTAATTTCAGACACATTTTATAAATTATTGTATACCAAAAATAAGGAGGAGCACAAATGGAATATACAACACTTGGAAAAACTGGTCTTAAGATTTCCCGTATGGGCTTTGGCGGAATCCCCATCCAGAGAATTGACGCGGAAGGTACTAAGAAATTAATGAAGCAGCTGGCAGAAGAGGGTGTGAATTATATCGATACAGCCAGAGGCTATACGGTCAGCGAGGAGTATCTTGGTTATGCCCTTGAAGGAATTCGTGACAAATTTGTAATTGCCACCAAGAGTATGGCAAGAATCAGAGAGACCATGGCAGCAGACATTGAGAAGAGCCTTGGCAATCTTCGAACCAATCACATTGACCTGTATCAGGTACACAACCCAAGCATGGAACAGCTGGACACTGTTATAGGTGAGGGCGGTGCTCTGGAGGCTTTATTGGAGGCGAAAGCAGCCGGTAAAATTGGTCATATCGGTCTGACTGCACATTCTACAGCTGTTTTTGAGCGCGCACTGAATCTGGACTGGGTGGAGACAATCATGTTTCCATATAATATCGTAGAAAACCAGGGCGACGAGCTGATCCGCAAATGTCAGGAGAAAAATGTGGGCTTTATTGCCATGAAGCCATTAGCAGGTGGTGCAATTGAGAATGGCACTCTTGCACTTCGTTATGTCTGTTCCAACCCGGCTGTTACGGTGGTAATCCCGGGAATGGCAGAAGTATCTGAACTGGAAGAGAACATTAAGGCATGCTCCGACGCAGCACCTCTTACAGAGGCAGAGCTTGCAGAAATAGAACAGATCCGCCATCAGCTGGGTACTAATTTCTGCCGTCGCTGCAATTACTGTGCGCCATGTACGGTTGGAATCAGCATTCCAAGCGCATTCCTTTTCGCAGGATATCTGGAACGCTACAATCTGGCTGACTGGGCGAAAGACCGCTACGGCAGCATGGCAGTGAAAGCTTCTGCATGTGTGGGATGCGGCAAGTGCGAGACAAGATGCCCATATCATCTGCCAATCCGGGAAATGCTGAAGAAGGTTGCAGAAGAATTTGGAGAATAATAAAAACTGCCCTGTGCGTCTTCAATGGTTTTTCAGATAATTTTGCAAAAAAAGAAAAAAAGTATTGACTCTATAGTAACTATATAGTTTACTATAAAGAAGCCTTAAGAAAACCTTATAGCAACTACAAAGTTGTGGATAAGAAAAATAAGCGATACTGGCCACGGAGTGAACAGTATCGAATACACGAAAACAGGATCTGATCAAGGAGGATTATGATGAAAAAACTGGTGGTTATGGGATTAGCAATGGCAATGACAGCGGCTATGGTAAATGGTGTATGTGCTCAGCCGGTACAGGCAGCTGATGGAGAAGGACTGAAGGTAGCACTTTTACTTTCCGGAGCAGCAAATGACCAGGGCTGGAATCAGACAGCATACGAAGGAGCACAGAAAGCCTGTGAGAAATACGGATACGAACTGGCTTACACAGAGAACCTGGAAGTTGCTGATATTTCCGCCGCTTTTGCTGACTATGCAAGTGCAGGTTATGATGTGGTAATTGGTCACGGATATGAGTTCGGTGATCCTGCACTGGAAGTTGCAGAGACCTACCCAGACACCAAATTCATCTGCACAGAGGCTGACGCTTCCGCTGACAACGTAGCTTCCTACGTTATGGCATGTGAGCAGACCGCTTATGTAGAAGGAATCATTGCTGCTTCTACTTCTGAGTCTGGTAAACTTGGCGCCATCGGACCGATCCCTGGAGATTCCCTTGTAAAGATCATTAACGGATATGAAGACGGAGCAAAATCCGTAAATCCTGATATCGAAGTTCAGACAGCCTGGACAAACTCTTTTGTTGATACACAGCTTGCACAGGAAGCTGCAAAAGCTATGATCGACAATGGCGTAGACGTAATCAAGCATTGTGCAAATGCTTGCGGAAACGGTGCAATGACAGCAGCTGTTGAGGCTGGAATCTGGTGCCAGGGCGATTCTTACGATCAGAGCTCTTTAGCACCTGACAATATTCTTGATTCTGCAATTTACAATCTTGATGTTGTAATTGATACTGCCCTTGGCAGCGTTGCAGACGGAAGCTTTGAGGGAGATGTTTACAACCTTGGTATGGCAGATGGCGCAGTAGAAGTTCTCCTTTCCGACAATCTTTCCGATGATGTGAAAGCAACTGCACAGGATGCAATTGACAAAATCATTTCCGGCGAGCTTGAGGTTGAGCGCGACTACACAATGAGACAGTAAGAAATCGGATTTGTAACCGCGGATTGAGATATCTGTTTTTATAAAAATGGCTTGCAATCTGAAATCCGGCAACTGATTGTTCAAAGACAAATGAAGCTGAAATGGAGGAAAGTTATCAATCAGTCAGTGGAGATAACCTTCCGAAGTTTCAGCTTTTTAAAACACTTTAATTATACGAGAAAAAGGAGAAAACCATGTCTCTTCTTCAAATGAAACATATCTGTAAATCATTTTCCGGCGTATATGCAAATGAGGATATCAACCTGACAGTAGAAAAAGGTGAGATCCATGCTCTCCTCGGTGAGAACGGAGCCGGAAAGACCACACTTGTTAATATTATATTTGGTCTTTACACTGCAGACAGCGGTGAAATTTTGTGGAAAGACAAGCCAGCGGATTTTGCCTCTCCAAGGGAAGCTATCGATGCAGGCATTGGAATGGTCCAGCAGCATTTTTCCCTGGTAAATAAAATGACAGTTCTGGATAACATTGTCCTGAATCTGAAGGACAACTCCTTTTTCCTGGACAGAGCTGCTGCAAAAAAGAAGCTGACTGATCTGGCAGAAAAATACGGACTCTACGTGAACCCGGATGCTGTGATCAGTGATCTGTCAGTGGGAGAACAGCAGCGAGTGGAAATCCTGAAAGCATTATACAGAAATGTAGAACTTCTGATCCTGGATGAGCCTACTGGCGTGCTCACCCCTCAGGAAACCACGCAGTTTTTCGACGTTCTCCGCAATCTGAAAAAAGAGGGTTATGGAATCATTATCATCACCCATCGTATGAGCGAGATCATGGCAATCAGTGACAAGGTTACCATTCTTCGGGATGGCAGACAGGTGGCAGATCTTGTGACTGCAGACACCAATCCGGAAGAGCTGTCTGCCTATATGATCGGACGAGAGCTGAATGATGACTATCATATAGAAGGTTCTCCCAAAAAAGATATTATGCTGGAATTGAAAAATGTGTCCAATCATCACAGAAAACACAGCCGTCATAAGCTTGAGAATATCAGCCTTACCATTCACAAAGGGGAAATCCTTGGAATTGCCGGTGTGGAAGGAAACGGACAAAAAGAGCTTGCAGAGGTGATCACCGGAATTCAGAAAACCGGTGAGGGCGAAATTCTTCTGGACGGACAGAATCTGGCAGGAATCAATATCCGCGGACGTTATGAAGCAGGTGTTTCCTATATTTCAGAGGACAGATTGTCAGACAGTCTGATCACCGGAATGAACATTTCAGAAAACCTTGTTCTCCGGGAATATGGGAAGCTTCCATTTGCAAACCATTCTATTATAAACAAAGCAGCTATTCGTAAAAATGCAGCAGAAAAAATGAAACAATATCAGGTGCGCGCATCCGGAAAGTCGGGGATTGATACGCTTGTAAAGCTTTTGTCAGGTGGAAACCAGCAGAAGCTGATCATAGCCAGAGAACTGAACGATCATGCAAAAGTGATCGTGGCAAGCCAGCCTACCAGAGGTCTTGACATCGGTGCTACAGAATTTGTCCGTCAGCAGCTTATAGATCAGAGAAATGCAGGAAAAGGTGTTATGCTGATATCCGCAGACCTGGAAGAAATTATGGCGTTAAGTGACAGGATTGCAGTGCTTTTTGGTGGAAAAATCGTGGGAATCCTGAATAGAGAAGAAGCTACTGTACAGAAAATCGGCCTTCTCATGGGCGGAATTTCAGAAGAGGAGGCAAGATAATGGAGAAGGAAAAAAGAACAAGAGGGATTACAGATGTACTTCTGATTCTTGTAATCACAATTCTGGCAGGTACGGTTTTGATCCTTGCATGCGGCGCAAGCCCGGTGGAAGCATACGGTCTTTTCTTCCGTGGAATCTTTGGAACACCTGCAGGATTTGCAGAAATTTTTGTAAAAGCATGCCCGCTGATCCTTACAGGTCTTGGCTGCGCAGTAGCATATCGTACCGGCTTTTTCAACATTGGTGCAGAAGGACAGTTTTATGTAGGGGCAATGGCAACTACCATGGTAGCTCTGAACTGGACTGCTGTTCCGGGAATACCAAGAATTATCCTTTCCCTGGTAATCGGATTTCTGGCAGGTGGCGTGTGGGCGCTGATCGCAGCAGTGTGCAAAGCAAAATTCAATATTTCCGAAATTATTGTCACTATCATGCTGAACTATATTGCAATTAATTTTCTTGGCTATGCAGTCCGTTCCTTCCTGATGGACCCGGAAGGAAATGTTCCCCAGTCTGCGAAAATTGACAAAGCCGTACAGCTTGGAACCCTGATTCGTGCAACCCGTTTTCATGCAGGTATTCTGATCGCAATCATCTGTGTACTTGTAGTATGGTTTTTCCTGGAAAAAACAACTATGGGATACGAATTGAAGGCAGTTGGACTGAACAAACGTGGAAGCACCTGCAACGGTATTTCTGTTATGAAAAATATTGTGCTTTCCGCCTTTTTAAGCGGCGGACTTTCTGCAGTGGCAGGTGGAATCGAGGTCCTTGCCATTCAGAAAAAGCTTCTGGAAGGAATTTCCTCAAACTGTGGCTACACGGCTGTTTTGATCGCACTTGTGGCATTCAACAATCCTATTGGCGTATTCTTTGTGGCAGTGCTTTATGCAGCAATGCAGGTAGGTGCAAGCTCCATGCAAAGACAGCTTGGAGTACCGTCTGCGATCGTTAATATTTTGATCGGTCTGGTTGTTGTTTTGATTCTGGGAAGAGAGCTGTTCCATTTCAAAAAGAAACAGGCAAAAGTTGGAAAAGGAGGAAATGCGTAATGCTTCAGCAGATTTTCAGTTTAAGCTTTATGACGGCTTTTCTGGCCGCAGCAGTTCGTCTGGCAGTGCCGCTTATGTATGGCGGAATTGGTGAGACCATTGCGGAAAAATCCGGTATTCTGAATATCGGAATGGAAGGTGTTATGCTCAGCGGTGCATTCTTTTCCTTCGCCGGTGCCTGGTATTCCGGCAATCTGTTTGTGGGACTTCTGTGCGGTATGGCAGGAGGACTTATAGTCAGTCTGCTTCACGGACTTCTATCCATTACGCTGATCCAGAACCAGTCTGTATCCGGTCTTGCCATCAACATGCTTATGCTTGGCGTCACCAGCTTTTTGTTTAAATTAATGTCAAATGGACAGGGCTATCAGCAGATCGAGACCTTCCCAAACATTGCAATTCCAGGATTGTCAAAGATTCCGCTGATCGGAGATGCATTTTTTAACTGTGATTTCCTGACCTATATCCTTTATGTGCTCCTGATCCTGACCTGGATTTTTTACAAAAAAACCAATCTGGGACTGTCCTTTATGGCAGTAGGAGAGCACCCGCGTGCAGCAGAATCAGCAGGTATTCAGGTGAAAAAATACCGCTGGATTGTGATGGTGTTCAACGGAATCCTTGGAGGAATCGGCGGTGCATATCTGGTACTGGTACAGCTTGGCGTTTTTACGGAAAATATGATTTCCGGCCGTGGCTATATTGCTCTTGCAACTGTTATTCTTGGACGATACACACCTTTTGGAATGTTTGGAGCAGCTCTTTTGTTCGGAGCGGCCAATGCCCTGCAGATTCGTCTCCAGACCATCGGCGTATCCATTTCCCCATTCCTTCTGGCAATTTTGCCATATGCGCTGACCCTTATTGCAATGCTTGGTGCTGCTGGAAAGAACAGTGAACCAGAAGCTCTTGCTAAGCCTTATGTAAAAGGCTCAAGATAGGAGTATCTATGGCAAATAAAGAGTATCTGAACGTAAATGAGCTGGCGACCTTATTCGGATTGAACGTGCAGACCCTGCATTATTATGACAAAATCGGAATTCTGAAGCCCAGCTACAGAGACCCGAAAAACGGATATCGGAAATATCGTTTTGATCAGACTTATAAGCTTGCATCCATCCGCTATATGCGAAAACTGGGTTATTCCATTGAGGCAGTCCGGGATTTTCAGGACACAAAAAGTCCTGATGAGGCGCTTAAAAGACTGAAGGAGCGTTCCGCAGCCATTCATGCCCAGTGGGAAGAGATGATGCGGATCGACCATGCGATTTTGCGAAAAATACAGTTTATTGAAGATTCGAAAGCAGGAATTGATTACGAAAATATCCAGGTGGTGAAATATCCAGAGCGAAAATATATTCCCATCGGAGCAGAAGAGGAGCTTTATGCAGGCGAATCATTCTACTTTTATCCAACCATTGTATTTTATGGGGAAAATAGCAAGGAATTTGGAGCGCTTCTTACAGATGCCGTTCCAGAGGAAAATGCGGAGATACGCACGATTCCTGCAGGAACCTATGTGGTAGGGTATCACAAGGGGGCATATGAACAGATTCAGGACAGCTTTAAACGGATAAAGGAATGGGGACGGAATCTGAATCTGGAGGATACCATTCTGGCGCTGAATATCATCGACCAGTTTGTGGAACAGAATAATGATAATTATTCTACCAGGATCGAGGTCAGGATTGCAGATACAAAATAGAGGAAAAGCTACGCGAGAAAGAAAAATGCAATGATTAAGAATGTGAGGGATAAAAAATGGCAGTAAAGATTTATCACGGAGATATTTTGTTTACACCGTCAGCAGACAGGTTAGAGATTCACGAAAACAGTTATATAATTGTGGAAGAGGGAGTTGTTTCACAGATTTGTGAAAAGATTCCGGAGCAGTATCAGGGCGCAGAGGTTGTAGATTACGACGATAAGCTGATCATTCCGGCTTTTTCCGATCTTCATGTACACGGAGCCCAGTATGTACAGCGAGGAATCGGTATGGGCTGTCTGCTTTCCGACTGGCTGAATCATTATACATTTCCGCAGGAATCCCGTTTCCAGAATATGGAGTATGCAAAAAACTGCTACGATGCATTTGTAGATGATATGCTCCGCCATGGTACTTTCCATGCCAATGTTTTTGCAACCATTCACCGTGAGGCCACAAACTATCTCTTTGATAAAATGGAAGAGAAAGGCATGTATGGTTATGTGGGAAAGGTGAACATGGACTGCAATTCTCCGGAATTTCTCACCGAGACCACAGAGGATTCCCTGAAGGAAACAGAGAAGTATCTGGCAGAACATGAGGGCAGCAAAAAGGTAAAAACCATTCTGGCTCCCCGTTTTGCCCCGACCTGCAGCAAGCCGCTGATCGATGGTCTTGGCAAGCTGGCTGCAAAATATCATTGTGGTGTGCACACTCATCTGGTGGAGTCTCTCTGGGAGGCACAGGAAGCTCTGAATCTGTTTCCAGGCTATGGCTCTGATGCAGAAATTTATGAGCGCGCAGGCCTGATGGATCATGGTCCGTCTATTTTCGCCCATGTTATTTTCCCAACTGAGGAAGATAAGCGGATTCTGAAAAAACATGGAAGCTTTTCTGTTCACTGCCCGGATGCCACTGTGAATATTATTGCAGGAATAATGCCGCTGCAGCATATGGAGGCTGAGGGACTGAAAATTGCCATGGGAACTGACATTGCCGGTGGCCACGGAATCGGCATCTACCGCCAGGTTGCAAGAGCCGTACAGTTATCCAAGCTGAAAGAATTCTACGAGCCACAGGAAAGTAAGACCATTACTATTACACAGGCATTCTATCATGCAACCAAAGAGTCTGGAAGTGTATTCGGTAAGGTTGGTTCTTTCGAAAAAGGGTATGCATTTAATGCCCTTGTGATTGATAATATGGAAGATCCATGGACAAAAATGACGGCAGAGGAGAAACTGGAGCGCTTCTGCTACATCGGAGATGACCGGAATATTAAGGCCAGATATATTGATGGGGAGCTGTTGGAGCAGGAATTTTAGAAATTTGCTATTTAGTGTGTTGGGAGGGTGAAAAGTTTTCAGGAGGGACGCATTTGGACAATGTGTATTACTCACTC
>NZ_JBDGDM010000060.1:25607-25813 GCF_040908885.1 Ruminococcus sp. RTP21358st1_G6_RTP21358_211008 | reverse complement strand
GATTCCCGAGTGGCCAAAGGGGACAGACTGTAAATCTGCTGGCGATGCCTTCGAAGGTTCGAATCCTTCTCCATCCACTACTACTCCAGAGCATATTCGCTCTGGAGTTTTTCTGTCATACGCCAAAGCGGTTCGAATCCTTCTCCATCCACTACTACTCCAGAGCATATTCGCTCTGGAGTTTTTCTGTCATACGCCAAAGCGGT
>NZ_JBDGDM010000060.1:0-25507 GCF_040908885.1 Ruminococcus sp. RTP21358st1_G6_RTP21358_211008 | reverse complement strand
TCGAATCCTTCTCCATCCACTATATTCTAAACTCCCAGGTATTTTCGCCTGGGAGTTTTTTATCTCTCTTCTCTGTATCAGCAGCGCAGCGCCCTGATACCAAACTTTCTCTTTCCGCCTTGAATACTCAGCCGCGAGGAGGGACCTATGGGCTGGCGGCCATTGCGAGGATTCCAGGGATTTTCCATATACGCGCAGGAGGTGGAGCACTGTCTGAGGCCACCATGTGGCCGAGTTTGCTCCACCTCCTGCAAATAAGCGTATATGGAAAATCCCGGAACCGCAGCTCTGGCCGTCAGCCCATAGGTTCCTCCTCGCGGCGTCCCTTAATCTTCCACAAATATAGTCGGATTCTCACACTTATGATACAACACCATCGCCCCAAACGCTGGCATCGGCACCCTGATCACACCTGCCTTGGCTGTATATTCATATTCCTCCGTAGTATATCCATCACGGTAAGACAGCATGATCCGCTTCAACACAGAATCCTTCAGTCTGCTGATTCCCGTCTTCCAGACCTCAATCTCAACCTCCCGATCCTCATTCCGGTTGTTCAGAATCACAATCATTCTTTCATCATGGGAAAATCTTCCGAAGCAAAGTCCCTGATAATCATTCCAGAGGAACACAAGGGAACCATTACTTAAGAAATCATATTCCTTATGGATCTTAATCATATCTCTGTGGAACGCAATCATCATCTGATCCTCATGTCCCCATGGATAAGTTCTTCTGTTATCCGGATCCGTAAAGCCACAGACACCTGCCTCATCACCATAATAAACAGTTGGTGCTCCCGGCCAGGTCATCTGCACCACAACACCTTCACGCATCACTGCAGGATTGATGTTCTGGGAAGCAGCTTCCGCACCGGCATAGGAAATCCTTCCCACACGGCGGTTTGTTCTGGTGAGAAATCTGGAATGATCATGATTGGACAGCTCATTCATGGACGTATAAAGTGCAGACATATGAAGTGCCCTCATATGAGTCTTCATAGCCCCAATAAAGGCATCACTGTTTCCATAAAGGTCATCCCTGCACTCATCACTGTGCTTCTCCATGCCCGT
This sequence comes from Ruminococcus sp. RTP21358st1_G6_RTP21358_211008, assembly GCF_040908885.1. Classification (NCBI taxonomy): domain Bacteria; kingdom Bacillati; phylum Bacillota; class Clostridia; order Eubacteriales; family Oscillospiraceae; genus Ruminococcus; species Ruminococcus sp. RTP21358st1_G6_RTP21358_211008. Next base: position 24,434 of record NZ_JBDGDM010000060.1, on the reverse strand, counting down.
CAGGAACCAGGTCAGAGGTTCCATAAAGGCATCGTAGTTCATAACCGTATCCCACTCATCCCCTTGCAGCCAGCTCTCCGGATTTCCGTAATGCTCTGCCAGAATGATCGCATTGGGATTTGCCTCCTTTACAGCTTTCCGGAAATCCTTCCAGAACTGATGGTTAAATTCGTTGCTGTGCCCAAGATCTGCCGCCACATCCAATCTCCATCCATCTACATTATAAGGCGCAGAAACCCACTTCTTACCAATCTCCAGAATCTTATCATACAGATCCCTGGAGGCTTCATAATTCAGCTTCGGCAAAGTATCATGAGTCCACCATCCATCATAGGTAGGATTGTACGGCCAGCGGTTCTCGTCATAGAAATTAAAGTAATACCTATATGGACTGTCTGCAGAAATATACGCTCCCTTTGGATATCCCTCCTGGTTCTCATAGATCCGCTCTCTGTCCATCCATTTGTTAAAAGATCCACAATGGTTAAACACACCATCCAGGATTACTTTCATGCCTCTCTTATGGATTTCCTCCACAAGCTTTGCAAACAGTTCATTACTTGCCTCCAGATTCCGCTTATCGGTCACACGCTTAATAAATTTCCGGGCATGGGCATTCTCGCGGTCCCCCTCATTCAGAAGGCCATCATCCATATCCTCCACGATCTTGCCGTAATGGGGATCCACATACTCATAATCCTGAATATCGTACTTGTGATTACTTGGAGAAACAAAAATCGGGTTCAGATAAATAACATCCACTCCCAGATCCTGCAGATAATCCAGTTTATCCATAATTCCCTGCAGGTCACCGCCATAAAACTCCCGCACCCCCATTACTGCCGGAACTTTTCCCCAGTCTCTTACCCTGGAAGCCATATCGCCAATATAAAAATATTCACGATCCTCCACATCATTCGTCGGATCCCCATTGCAGAAGCGATCCACAAAAATCTGGTACATAACAGCACCCTTCGCCCACTGGGGTGTATCATAATCCGGATAAATCTCAAACTCCAGACGATCCTCCAGGTTCATGGAAACACCCTGATAATTATAATAACAGGTCACCCATCCGTATGTGATCTCAAAATGGTAACGGACAATCTCCTCTCCCATAATAATAGAAGTCTCATAATAATCAAATCCATTGGATTTGGCCACACGCTCCATCTGTTGACGCTTGCCATCGTATACTAAATAAACCATATCTACGTTGTTCCGCTTGGTGCGGAAGCGGATACGGACCTTGTCTCCTGCTTTGGGATTTGACGGACAACGGTAATAATCAGAACCATCGCTGAACAATGCCTCTGTATTCAAAACCGGTCTCATATTCAATATATATTGCATTTTTTTCATTACATCTGCATTATTACGATCCATAACATCCCTCTTTCAAAAAAATTACACCCTATATTTTAACTGAAAACATTTCTTCCCACAACTGTTAAAATTCGGCTTATTCTCCAAATTTCCGCCCAGCTTACCGACGTTTTCACCAAAGAACTCCCACCACATTTCAAACACGATCTAAAATACCTTATTCATTTAACGTAAAAAAGACAGCCGGTAAAAGCTGTCTTTTTTGGAGAAGGTATTTCTTCTTATGGGGTGTAGCAAAAACTATATAATGTATTGGGGGGTTTTTACGATGTATATAGTACCATGTGTCCACCAAAAAGTGTGCACAAACTTCACAAAAATCACCATTATTTTTTGTGCATGTTATATACTTTCATTTGCTTCACCCGATTTTTCCATTGTAAAAAGTGCTTCAAATTCATCCCGATGAACTTTTTCCTTCTCGAGAAGGAGCTTGGCACAGCCATGAAGAACCTCCATATGCTCAGAAATAATCTTCTTCGCATTGTCATGACACTCCTCAATGATACTGTGAATCTCACTGTCAATTGCCTTGGCAACATCCTCGCTGTAACCGCGGGTGTGCGCCAGATCCCGTCCAATAAATACCTCATCGTCATCATCTCCATAGGAGATCAGTCCAATCTTATCGGACATACCATACTTGGTCACCATAGCTCTTGCTTCGCTGGTAGCCCGCTTGATATCGTTGGATGCACCAGTTGTAATATCGCCGAAAATCAGCTCCTCTGCCACACGTCCTCCAAGAAGTGTGGTAATATCCTGGAGCATTTTACCCTTAGTATTAAATATTTCGTCATTCTCTGGAAGAGGCATGGTATAGCCGGCTGCTCCCATTCCGGTAGGGATAATGGAAATGGTGTAAACAGGCTCCATATCCGGCAGCACATGGAACAAGATTGCATGGCCTGCCTCATGATAAGCGGTGATCCTTTTCTCCTTCTCGGAGATCACCTTGCTCTTTTTCTCTGCACCGATGCCAACCTTGATAAAGGCATTCTTAATATCTTTCTGGCAAATAAATACATGACCTTTTCTGGCTGCAGCAATAGCCGCCTCATTCATCAGGTTCTCAAGATCTGCACCTGTAAATCCAGCTGTAGTCTGAGCGATCTGTTTCAGGTCTACATCCTCGCCAAGAGGTTTATCCTTGGCATGAACATGGAGGATTTCTTCCCTTCCTTTAATATCCGGACGACCTACGCCAACCTTGCGGTCAAAACGTCCCGGACGAAGAATTGCAGGATCCAGAATATCCACACGGTTGGTAGCGGCCATTACGATAATGCCTTCATTTACCCCGAATCCATCCATCTCTACAAGAAGCTGGTTCAGAGTCTGTTCCCTTTCATCATGACCGCCTCCCATGCCGGTTCCACGCTGTCTTGCAACAGCATCGATCTCATCAATAAAGATGATACAAGGTGCGTGACGCTTGCCCTCTTCGAAAAGATCTCTTACACGGGAAGCACCTACACCAACAAACATTTCCACAAAATCAGAACCGGAAATGGAGAAAAACGGAACGCCCGCTTCCCCGGCAACAGCCTTGGCCAGAAGCGTCTTACCAGTTCCTGGAGGTCCTACAAGGATAACTCCTTTCGGGATTCTGGCCCCCACCTTGGTATACTTCTGGGGATCCTTCAGGAAATCTACAACCTCCTTCAGCTCCTCCTTCTCTTCCTCCAGGCCCGCTACGTTCTGGAAAGTCACTTTCTTATCATCCGGCATGGACATTCTCGCCCTGCTTTTGCCGAAATTCATCATCTTGGCATTGGTGCCACCACCCCCACCTGACATCTGACGGTTCATCATCAGCATGAGGAAGATGATAAGACCACAGGTAAGAAGTACCGGGAAAACAGAGTTCATAAATACACTCTGCTTCGGCACATCCTCAACAGCAGGATCAAGCCCGCTCTCTCGAAGAAGCTGCTCTGCCTCATTTACATCTGCCACATAAATACGCTTCTGTCCCTCGCCGCTTATATTCACGATCACAGAACCTGTTGGAACCTCACTGTTCTGATGGATCGTGGCACTGGTCACCTTTCCGTCTGTCACTGCCTGCTCCAGCTGTCCATAAGTATAATCACTCTGGACAGCTACCTGATTGTTCAGATACAGGTAACCTGCGATCAAAGCTACGATCAGGACAAGATACAAGCCAATTCTGCCTGACTGCTTATTCACTTGTATAATTCTCCTTTCATTCGAACTCTACCACTCCGATGTATGGCAGATTTCTGTATTTCTGGGCATAGTCAAGACCATAGCCCACAACAAACTCATCTGGAATATTGAAGCAGCAATAATCCACATCAACCCCTTTTACCACTCTGCGGTCCGGTTTGTCCAACAAGGTGCAAAGTCTCACGCTGTTTGGATTACGTCTCTTCAGAACGTCCAGCAGATAGCTTAAGGTTCTTCCGGAATCAATAATATCCTCCACAACAAGAACTTCTTTATCTTCAAGAGGCTGATCCAGATCCTTGACGATCTTTACAACTCCGCTTGATTTGGTGTCATCTCCATAACTGGAAACAGACATGAAATCAAGAGTTACCGGCACTGTGATTCTCTTGGCAAGCTCACACATGAAAAATACTCCGCCCTTAAGAACGCAGATCATGTGGATTTCTTTTCCCTTGTACTCTTCGCTGATCTGGGCTGCTACTTCGCAGATACGCTTCTCCACAGTCTCCTCATCCAGTAAAACTCTGATTTTTTCACTCATGATTATCTTTTCCTCCTTGGTATTGTATTTCCAATATTCTCCTGGTTCTGGGAGCTATTTTATAATTCTCATTTATTCTGCCTCCCACCACCCACAAAACCTCAGAGCCGGTACATAGAAGCAAGATGCTGTCTCTTTCCTCTGATGGGATCTTCTCATCTATAAAATAACGGTTCAGCTTCTTGCTGCTCCCTTTGTCATCTACAATGAGAAAATCTCCCGGCTGTCTGGTCCGGATGGACAGTTCCTGTTTTATTTTATCATAATCCAGCCATTTCGTATACTTTTTTTCTTCAATCTTCTGGCCTTCATTAGAAAATATTTTCAGATAAAAAACATTATCTGTAAAAAGTACCTGTTCACAAGCAGTTTCCAGCTTCTTTTTACTCAACTGGACACTTTTTTGCAGTGCATTCCTCTCCTGATTTTTTTCAGCTTTCACTGGATCGTACTCTTTTGAACTTAGATTTCTATCTGACATTCCCAGTAATTGTCTTTCTCCCAGTAAAATTCCTCCATAAGTTCGAAGCGCCGCCAGATCATAAGGCAGATTGATCCGTCGTCCCACCTGAAGCTTCAGAAGGCTCTCCACACTTTTTACATGAGCAGCTGTAAAATCCTTACGTTTCCCAGCCAGCTCTTCAAAAACCTGAAGCACTCCGTAAGAAGCTATGGCAGGCTCATCCCGCCAGAATGCTTCTGACAGGAAAATTCCCCGCTCCCTGTTTTCCCCATACTTTTTCACAAGGCGTTCTCCCTGACGGGACAAATACTCCTCTGCCTGACTAACAAGACTGGCCGTCTCCGCCATATGGCGGACAGCAGAAGCATTCACCTGTTCTTCCAGAATAGGCAATATCTGATGTCTGATCTTATTTCTTGTATAATCATCTGTAAGATTGGTACTGTCTGTTACATAGGGAATCTGTTCTTTTATTAAATAATTGACAATTTCCTGTTTATTTAAACACAAAATGGGCCGAATAATTTCATCCCGCACCGGCAAAATAGAAGCCAGACCTTTCAGCCCCGTTCCTCTGCAAAGATTGTGGAGCAAAGTTTCCGCCACATCATTTTCATTGTGGGCCAGAGCAATACGGATCCGTAATTTTCCTTCTCTGGCGGCAGAGACTCTTCCCCCACCCTGGAGGTCAGCCGTTTCTGATTTTCCAAAATAATCAGCTTCTGCCCTGGAAAACGCATCCTGTCTGACTTTTCTTCCTGTCTCTTCCAGTCCCATTTTCCATTTCTTTGCAAGCTCCGGTACCGGGTAATGATAGGATAAAAAAGGAATCGTCCATTTTTCGCAGGTCTCTCTTACTACTCTTTCATCCCGGTCAGCTTCCTCGCCGCGGATTCCATGATGCACATGTACCGCACACAGCGAAAAAGCTGCTTCAGCCTGATATCTTTTTAACATTTCCAGCATAGCCATGGAGTCTCCTCCTCCGGAAACTCCGGCAAGGACCACATCCCCATCCACTACCATGCCATGTTCTTTCATATATGCTTTCACTTTCTGATACATACTAGCTCTGCCTCTGATACGTTACTGATTCTTTCGTGAACCGTAACAATATTACTTCTTTCAAACATATTCATATGCTCATATGATTCCATATCTGTTTTTTACTCAAAAATAATCATTCTATTTCTTCCACATTCCAGCTACAAGAACCGTCATATCATCCCTGGCGCAGTAATCGCTGTATCCCAGCACCCGCTCCAGAATCCCCCGGCTCATCTCCTTGGGAGTCTCTTCATGGATATCCATAATGATTTCTTTCATGGTCTCCTCCTCCCGCATGGCAGGCAGCGCATCCAAGACGCCATCTGTCATCATGATCAGATAATCCCCGTGATACAGCTTCCTTGAAGATGTTTCAAAATCCACCTGCTGTATCAGCCCTGCCGCCAGACTCTCTGAAGAAATGGCCTCCACCCAGTGATCCCTTTTGATAAAAGTGGCGGAAGCCCCCGCTTTCAGGAAGTTACAGATTCCCGTATATAAATCCACTGCGCAGATGTCCACTGTTGAAAAAATCCCTTCCTGTCCCTTCATCACAAGAGCAGAGTTCACCATTTTCGCCGCCGTCTCCTGGGTAAAACCGGATTCCAGAAATTGTTCCAGAAGTTCTACCACTTCCTCGCTTTCCCGGCATGCCTCCACCCCGGAGCCCATTCCATCGGAAAGACACATTACAAAACGGCCTGCCTCTTCCTGTCTGCAAATATAATTGTCTCCGGAAACCTTCTCCATTTCCTTGGTCAGCTTTGCCACTCCGTAAAGTACCTGATAACTTACATCCTCCACAAAATGAACCGTATGGTATTCTCCATTTACAATTCTTCTTCCTCCTGCTGCCGCCATGGGAGTTCCGAATTCCTGAGACAAAAGCTGTGCCACCTCATTAACAGAAATGCACTGCCCGCTTCTGGCACGCATGGTAAGAAAAATCTCACGTCTTCCTTCCACCTTATCCATCACCCAGACCTGCTTCACCACAATATGACGCTTCCTGAGAATCTTCTGCAATTCCGTCATAAGCTGAGGATCCGCAATGGAAATGTCGTACAGGTCTTCTGCCACCATATCCATGATTCTAGACATCTCCTGGAGTTGCTGTGCCACGGCAAGGCGGCTTTCGATCATCCGGTTGTCCCATATCAGCTTCTGCCGCTCCCTCATATAAGAGTTACCAAGTGTCTCATAATACTGGGAAAAACGACTGCATACACTCATCCAGTCGCTTTTTGTCTCCTGTATTTTCTCCTGATTTCCCTCCTCCATGGAACGAATCATCCGCTCGCTTCCTCTGTACATTTCCTGCGACTGGGTGCCCCAGCAGATTTCCCGCTGATAACAGTGGCTGCATATCTCATCACAGGTCTCCCTTATAATTCCATCCACCTGGCCGTTGCTTAAATAGTCTTTTCGGTAGGGTAATCCATAAAAGCTGTCTGCAAGCTTCCGAAAAGAAGCAGCATACCGCTCCACCTTCTCCTTCTGGGGATTTTTCTCTTCGGCCGGCTGCTCTGCCTTAAGGAAACTTCTTCCCCTGAAAAAAACTTTTGCCATGTCCCGCAGCACCAGCAGCACACTGATCACGAGCATGGCAATTATCCATTCCTGCATATTCTCCCCTCCCCTTTACAGCCTTACAGTGCCAGAGCCTGTTTGAAAAAGCATTCCCGCAAGCTGCACGCCCCACTGTTCATGTAGTCTTTAACTGCTGCCCTTGTTTTTGCAAAGGAATGCTGCATTCACATCATCTTCGGCAGCACCTTATGCCTATTATAGGGGACAGGTATGAAAATATATGTCAAACAAAGACGACCATATTGAAAAATATATCGTCAGAAACTTCCAAACTTCGTTTTTCCCAGAACCTTATTTCTCCTCCTGAAAAATAATCTCATTCTCCTTCACAAGACCCAGCTTCTCTCTGGCGGCCTGCTCTGCGTACTCATCCGTGAGCATATACTGCTTCAGATCTTCAATCTCCTGAGTGCGCGCCTGCTCTTCCTCAATCTGCTGGCTTAATACCTCTGCTCTGGTCTCATAGCCGGCAAGAGATTCCTTAAGGTCCCGGCTCTGTGCCATAAGCGTCAGAATCAGAATCAGAACGATCAGAGAAATACCGAACATCCCGAGATGATTATACCCTATTGTCTTTTTTCTTCGTTTTTTCCCTGATTTTCCCAAACTTCCTGCCTCTTCTCATCTGCAAACGATTTCTGGTACTATTTTTGTACTGATTTGCAGATTGCCTAACTAAAATTTTACAACGTTTACAAAAAAATAGCAACCAATTTATATATTTTTTTGAAGTTTTTTTTACGAATCTGACAGGAACCTCCAGGATTATATAACAAATTTTTTCAAATAAAGGTTTTATTGTCAGATATGTAAGAAATGCCCCTGATATAATTCCCAAAAACAGAAAACTACGCAGGATTCCCTGGTTGATCCGGTAAATTCCTGCAAATACCAGAAGTCCTGCGCACACCCAATAAAGAAGGTCCAAAATCCCTCCTGCTGCCGGACTGCAGAAAATGAGCCTTCTTATTTCCTGAAGCAGGCTGTAGCAAAGGATCAGCACCGCACCCCCTGCAAAAGCCCGGATAAAAAGCCAGATCTCATTGTAGATATATGTGCTCATAGCTTAACGGAACAGCCTTGTAAATAATGGTTCTTCTTTTCGTGGGGAATCTTTAGACAAATAGACAAGAGAATCCACATGTCCGGCAAGAGCAGCTTCTCCTTTTTCCAGGTTTAGTCCTTTTACATGAAGCCCGCTGCCGCGAATCTGCAGCTTCCCGTCTGCAGTCTGAAGGAGGATTTCTTTTTCATCAAAAGAAATCACATCCTTCACACCTGTGACAGATGCTTCTTTCCTGTTATCCAGTATCAGCTTATGGGAAATGTTCACAACCTTTTCTTCCAAATCCCTCTCTCCCAAATATGTGGGTTCACAGATAATCTATGAAATTTTCTTTAAAATTAGAACCTGCTTAAGTAATACTGTTTCCTTCGTTCACAGAACTCTTAAACATACCTGTACAGATTCTCAACTTCTTCCTTCTTCACAGTCTCTTTCACATCCAGCACTTCCACCTTCACATTGCGGCTTCCAAACTGAATCTCAATAGTATCTCCTGTCTTCACCTGGACAGAAGCCTTGGCCGGCTTATCATTTACAAGCACTCTTCCTGCATCACATGCCTCATTTGCCACAGTTCTTCTCTTAATAAGGCGGGATACTTTCAAAAATTTATCTAATCTCATAATACTCTCCTATATCAGAGCGTGTTTAAAAAAGGAGGAACTATAAAGTTCCTCCTGTAAAAGCTTACGCGATTATGCGTTTACCATATCTTTTAAAGCTTTACCAGCTTTAAATTTCGGAGCCTTGGAAGCTTCGATCTTCATGGTCTCACCAGTCTGAGGATTTCTTCCCTCTCTGGCAGCTCTCTCGCTGACTTCAAATGTACCAAAGCCAACTAACTGAACTTTCTCACCTTTTTTCAGTTCTTCTGATACAACGTCGATGAATGATTTTAAAACAGCTTCAACGTCCTTCTTGGACAGATTGGTTTCTTTCGCCATAGCTGCTACTAATTCAGTCTTATTCATGGTGTTTCCTCCTCTAAAGATTCTTCTATCTATATATATACCTTTTGCCCTGTATTGTCAAGGTTTTTGCGCTAGAAATGGGATTTTCTGCGCTAGAAATGGGATTTTCCAAAGCAGTTTTCAGGGAAATCCCCCCATATTTTCTTCTGGGCAATTACCTTTTCCAGCTTTTCTGTATTCTTGCCGGAAATCCATGCTTTGTTATGAGAAAAGTAGTAATTTGCCAGTTTCCAGTATTTTTCCGGATATGTGAAACGGATTTGCAGGTTTTCCCATTCTTCAGAAGAAATAGGACGTATTTTGTCATATTGCTCCAGCATCCGCCTGGCCAGAAAAACATCCCAGTTATATTTTTCCAGGATTTTTCGCATAAAACAATACAAGTCGCTGATCTGCACATCAAAGCTGAAGTGACCAAAATTTGTCACAGCAGCCTGATTTTTACAAAGAAGAACATTGTGCTGGTTATATTCGCCATGACATAGAAGTCCCTCTTCGACCGCCTTGTCTCTTAGTTTTTCATAGTCCGACTTTACAAGCATTTCCAGTGCCTTTTCCCCTTTTTCCAGAAACCACTGTACACTGCCCAGAAATTCCTTTTCAAATCTGGCACTGGCACCTTTCTGGCGGATAAATTTACGGATCTTGCGGATTTCCTGATTATGCCTTGCATATTCATCTGCAAGGGAACGCGCCATATAGGCTTTTTCCACAGGCATATTCATAAATTTATGTACCCTTGCCAGAATCTGCACACTTCTTATAATATCTTCCCTGGACTTGGTGTCACACTCTCTGCCTTCATACCAGCTCTGAAGGGTATAGGGAATATTATCCTTATCTCTGGTAACCAAAGAGCCTTCCTGATTTTCAATAAAAGTATCAACCAGACAGCCTTCCTGGGAAAGTTTTTTTAACACTTCCTGCTGAAAAAGCAGTTTTTTTTCGGAGCCGTGAAACTCTCTGAGGAGCAGAATTCCCTGTTCTGTACGACATACCAATGCTCCCCGGGTCCTGGACGAAGATTTCACTTCAATTCCATACTGGGTCAGGGTGCTAAGACCATAATCATACAATAAAAATCCCCCCGTCACTCACATATGCCAAAGGTCTTCAGATACCTTCTATCTTATGAGTGGGAGGGATATGTTATTCTAAAGAAGTTTTTTATCGGCTGCAAAAGCAAGGGAAAGAAGTGATTCTTTCTTGTTCAGTTCCGGATTCTCCAGAACAGCATCCAAAAGCTCATGGAGCACACTTCCCATTTCTTTTCCAGGCTTCATTCCGGCTGCGATCAGGTCACTGCCAGTAATTGCAAGACCTTTCATGGAAACACATTCGCCTTTTTCCATAATTTCTTCCCAGGTCATTCGAACTCCGGCCTGACGAGCAGCTTTTTCTTCCCCACGGTAATCACTTTTCGCTTTGTTATCCGCATACTGGACTTCCATCCACATGGGAAAAAGGTCTTCCCCAACTACATTGATGGCTTTCCGCACCTCAGCCGGTGACGGAGTCGGGCGCAGATCATGCCAGCGGATCAGGCGGCTCACTCTGGAAATAGTGTCATTGTCAAACTTCAGGCGGCGCAGAATTTCCTTGGACATTTTTTCTCCCACAGAAGCATGTGTTTTGAAATGATCCCTGCCGTTTTCGTCTGTTTTTCGTACAACAGGTTTGGCAATGTCGTGAAGGAGCATGGTCAGCCTTAACACCTTATCCGCCCTCACATACAAAAGGCTGTGGAGAATGTGTTCTCCCACATTATAGCAGTGGTGTGGAGTGTTCTGAGGTGTCTCCATACAGCGGTCAAATTCCGGCAGAAATTCCCTGGTAACTCCCGCTTCATAGGCAATCCGCAGATAATCCGGATGAGGGGACACCAGAAGTTTTACAAGCTCCACCTGGATCCGCTCAGCGCTTACATGTTTTAAATTTGGTGCAAGCACAGAAAGAGCTTTTCTGGTCTCTTCTTCCAGGAAAAAGCCAAGCTGCGCAGAAAAACGTACAGCACGCATAATGCGAAGAGCGTCTTCTGTAAAACGTTCCAGAGGATCACCAACACAGCGGATCACCTTGTTTTCCAGGTCTTTCTGCCCTTCAAAAAGGTCCACCAGCCCTTTCCTTGGATTGTAGGCCATGGCGTTGATGGTAAAGTCCCGACGCTTCAAATCTTCCTCCAGGCAGGCCGTAAAGGTTACTTCTTTCGGGTGACGGCCATCTTCATACTCGCCATCCACCCGGTAGGTGGTAACCTCGAATCCCTCTTTTTCAAGCAGCACTGTTACGGTTCCGTGAGCGATTCCTGTATCTACGGTTCTGTGAAACAGGGCTTTGACCTGCTCCGGCTTGGCTGAGGTTGTGATATCCCAGTCATTTGGAGTTCTTCCAAGAAGGGCATCGCGGACACAGCCGCCTACTGCATAGGCCTCATAACCAGCTTTTTCCAGAATATTTATAATTATTTCAACTTTTTGTGGAATTTCAAATACCATCTTTATCACCTGCCTCTGATTTAAAACAAAACTTCTCCTCATACACTTCTCTGCCTTGAAAAACAAAGCGGGGCAAAATAATTTTGCCCCTTTTTGACTACTGATTGCAAAATAAACAGCAATCCCTTTTGTTATTAATAAGCACGTCCCCAGTATACCATTTTCTTGGCAGGTTTTCCACAGCATACACAGACATCGCTTAAATGTTCCTGCTCAAACGGCATACATCTGGATGTTGCCTGAACGTCTTCTTTGATCTTATCTTCGCACTCACGGTTGCCGCACCACATAGCTTTTACAAAACCAGGTTTTGTGTTGATGGTTTCCTTGAATTCTTCGTAATTTGTTGCTACATAAGTGTGAGCATCTCTGTGGGCCCTTGCACGCTCCAGCATTTCCTTCTGCATTGTGTCCAGAACTTCCTGAACCTTAGCAGCAAGTTCTTCGAACTTCACAATATATTTCTCTCTGGTATCTCTTCGGCAGATAACAGCCTGTCCGCTCTCGATGTCCTTCGGGCCGCACTCGATTCTTACCGGAATACCACGCATTTCCTGCTCTGCGAATTTGAATCCCGGGCTCTTGTCTGTAACGTCTGCTTTTACGCGGATTCCAGCTGCTTTCAGAATCTGTGTCAGCTCCTCTGCTTTCTCCAGAACGCCCTCTTTTCTCTGCTGGATCGGGATTACAACAGCCTGAACCGGAGCAATTCTTGGTGGAAGAACAAGTCCGCTGTTATCTCCATGAACCATGATCAGAGCACCGATCATACGAGTTGTCATTCCCCAGGATGTCTGGTGTACATACTGAAGCTGATTGTTTTTATCTGTGTACTGGATGCCGAATGCTCTTGCAAATCCATCGCCAAAGTTATGGCTGGTTCCAGACTGAAGTGCTTTTCCATCATGCATCAGAGACTCGATTGTGTAAGTAGCCTCTGCACCCGCAAATTTCTCTTTCTCTGTCTTCTGACCTTTAATAACCGGGATTGCAAGTACTTCCTCGCAGAAGTCTGCATACAAGTTCAGCATCTGGATGGTACGTTCTTTTGCTTCCTCAGCTGTAGCGTGGGCTGTATGTCCTTCCTGCCATAAGAACTCACGGGAACGAAGGAACGGACGGGTTGTTTTCTCCCAGCGAACTACTGAACACCACTGATTATATACTTTCGGAAGATCTCTGTGGGACTGGATCTCTTTCTGATAGAAATCACAGAACAGAGTCTCGGATGTAGGACGTACGCAAAGGCGCTCCTGAAGAGGATCAAGTCCGCCGTGTGTTACCCATGCAACTTCCGGTGCAAATCCCTCTACGTGATCCTTCTCTTTGTCCAGAAGGGATTCCGGAATGAACATTGGCATGTATACATTCTCTACGCCTGTCTCTTTGAATCTGCGGTCAAGCTCTTTCTGAATATTCTCCCAGATTGCATATCCTGCTGGTTTGATTGCCATACATCCCTTTACACTTGTATAGCCGCAAAGTTCCGCTTTTTTTACAACGTCAGTATACCACTGTGCAAAATCCACATCCATGGAAGTGATAGCTTCTACCATTTTCTTTTCTTTTGCCATGATTTTTCTCCTTTTTGATTTCTAATATTTAAACACCAGGGAAATCTGGTAAATTCCATGTATTATTTGAAAAACACATAAAAAAAGACCTTCCATCCCTGCAAAAGGGACCGAAAGGCTTCGGCGGTACCACCCTGATTAGCACTGGAAATGACTGCTCCACTGCTCACTCAATTATCCTGATAACGTAGGACAGACGCCGCACTTCAATTGTGCGGAGCTCTGAGGCCGGTTCCATGACTTGCGCACAAAATCCTCACACCATTGCCTGTCGGCCTGGATTTCTCTCTGAGATTGCTCCTCATGTACTATTCTCTTCATTGCCATTTCATTTATTTAATTTGCTCGTTAAGTCTTGTTTATTTTATGCGAAATTTTCCCATATGTCAAGTGGCGAAACAGAAAATACCCAGACAAAAAACAGCCAGAGGTTACTGTTCACTCCGTTCACAGTAACACGCTTCGCGATGCACAGAAATCATGCATTCGCATGATTTCGCGCCGCACTTCTCGGGTTTTCTGTGCACTACGTTCACAAAAAACACCTCGCGGAATGTCACCAGTGAACAGTAACAGCCAGAGTTACCATCCACCGCATCTGTTTTGTCCGGGTACTTTTTTATTACTTCAATGTAAACAAGCTCTCTATTACATCCTTTTTCTCAAACTGGTTGTTATATTCCAGAATATTGTAATCCGTCATCAGTTTTTTGTAATCATCCGGAAGTGCATCATTTGCATACCAGTTTCCATCTTTGTCGCAAACAGCACCAACTCCGATGATTGGAAGCTGCTCTTTCAGATTCATAAGGAACTGGTTGTAGCCTGGCATTTCAAGACCAGCCAGCTGAAGCATATAGCTTCCCAGATAATTAGCACTGAAATCTTCCTCTACTGTCTCAGATGGATAATTTGTCCAGATCACATAGGGAGTTGTATAGGACTGCTGGCTTTCAACAAGTCCCAGGCTCTGCCTGTTGCCGCCTAAAAGTTTCGCCATAAATTCTTCTTCAATCTTAGGCCAGTGATCCCCAAACATAACAATCATGGTAGGCTCATCTACTTTTTCAAAGTACTCCAGCAATTCCTTAAATGCTGAATCAGACTCTCTTGCCAACGATAAATACGTTTCAGCCAGAGGATACTCTGTATCATATCCAAGCTTTACAGTAGGTTCAAATCCAGCTCTGTCTTCTACTGTATAACCGCCATGATTCTGCATGGTTACACAGAATGTAAATAATTTTTCATCCGCATCCTTCTCTTCATAAAGGCTGATGATCTTTTCAAATGTTGCTTTGTCACTTACATAATTTCGAAGAAGCTCTCTGTGTTCCTCTCCCCAGTTCTCCAGGCTGATAAATTCATCAAATCCCATGCATGGATAAACAGAGGCCCGGTTCCAGTTATGAGCCTTGTTGGGATGCATGGCAATTGTGTAATATCCCTGGGATTTCAGGATATCTGCCAGACCATACTCCGGATCCCGCACATAAAGCTGATAAGGAACACTTCCGGATGGCAAAAAGCTCATACTGTTTCCTGTAAGAGCCTCGTATTCAGAACGGGCAGTTCCGGCTCCGAATGTAGGTACATGAAGCTGTCCATGTTTTACATTTTTGTTAAGGCTTCTTATGTATGGCAAAATTTCTACATTTGACTTTATTTTCCCTACACTTTCAAAATCTGTAAGACTTTCATTCATAATCAGGATAATATTTTTCGGTGTTACTGTTTCAGAAGTATCTGCAGCTGTATTATCAACACTTTCTTCAGACTCACCCTTGTCTGTCTCTGAAACAATATTTTCCCCATCTTCAATTTCCTGTGCCAGTTCTACGGTTTTTCCAACAGAATAGCCTTCTGGCTGCTCGATATAAAAATACTTGATTTCCTTAACAAGAGAGGAAATGTAGCCCTGTTCTTTATAAATACGGTTAATCTGCCATAAAGTAACAGCGTCAAGCTTCTGGAGGATAGGTCTTATAGTAAAACATAATGTAATCACGATCACAGCCAGTACACTAAACCGGGCAGCTGTATTCTTTCTGCTCTTTTTTCCAAACTCCAGTTTCTGGAATTTCAGTACAAACTCACCAAATACCAGGGCATAGATCAGTGGAATTCCAAGCATCAGTTTGATTTTGAAGCTATATTCTCCAACAACTTCTGCTGCCGTTCCCATTCCTACAATGTCAAGAAGCTGGAATGGTTCTCCACGAAATTCCATTACATAATAGTTTACCATTGCAAGGATTATAAAAAGGTAACACAACGCAGAAGAAGCAATATTGATTTTCCTGAATAAAATAATAAGTATTATAAAAAATATTGCATAAATAATAAGATTCAGTGTCAAATAAGGCTGCTCCATCAGTAATGACATCTTAACCAGGCCTTTAAATGTTGACACTGCCTTATTCTTATATCCCGACACCCAGGTGACCATCTGGACAAGCATAAATACAATTCCAGGAGTTACCAGCAGCAATATGACATCTGCTATTTTCAAAAAAGTGGTATTTTTAATTGCACTGCAGATTTTCTCCCCCCAGAACAGAAGAACAAGAAACAAAATATTTCCTGTAACAATTAGTAATATTTTAATGATTGTTCCTTTATATATACGATTTCCTTCGTTAATAAAAGTATATACCAACAATCCATCTATAAGCAGAAGCAAAGCAATGTTCAAAATGATTCCCAGTATCTTTTTCCATCTGTCATTCTTCGCTCTGCCCATATTCAAATCTGTATTTTCTTTCGTATTTTCCACAACAAACCTCTTTAACTTACACCGTCAGCGAAATCTCGCGTCCGGTTCTCTTATATTGATAATAGCGTACACCGGCGGAGTCCAGCATTCTCTTGGAAGCAAGGACTGACGGAGTGCTTGCATATTTGTCACAATCATAGACCAGAGTCTTGATTCCTGCCTGGATGATTGCCTTGGCACACTCATTGCATGGAAAAAGAGTTACATACATTTTCGCTCCCTCAAGGCTTCCTCCACGGTAGTTTAAAATTGCATTGAGCTCGCTATGGGTCACATACAGATATTTGGTATCCAGAGGCTCTCCCTCTCTTGCCCAGGGAAATTCATCATCGGAACAGCCTTTTGGGAAACCATTATATCCCATGGAAAGAATTTTATTATCATCGCTGACAATACACGCTCCTACCTGTGAATTGGGATCCTTGGAGCGCATGCCGGAAAGCATGGCAACTCCCATGAAATATTCGTCCCAGGTAAGGTAACCTTCTCTTTTGTGGTTCAGATCTGATGCAGCACTTACAGGCGCGATCTGTATATTCCCGGTGTTTTTCTGATTTGTGTTCTCCATAGAAGAGCTCTCCTTCCTATTCTGTCTCGATCTGAGCAATTCGGCGGATATGTCTCTCATCTCCTGAAAATGGTGTATTCAGGAAAGTATCCACAATCTTAACTGCAAGTCCAGGTCCAACTACACGACCTCCAAGCGCAAGGATATTTGCGTCATTGTGAAGTCTGGTTGCTTCAGCAGTAAAACAGTCTGTACATACTGCTGCACGAATTCCCTTAATTTTGTTTGCAGTGATAGAAATACCAATACCAGTTCCGCATACAAGGATTCCTAGCTCACACTCTCCTTCCAGAATCCCATGTGCAACTTTCTTTGCATAGATCGGATAGTCTGTGGATTCTGTGCTGTAGCAGCCGTAATCCTTATACTCAATATTCTTTTCTTCCAGATATTTGATAATCTCCTGTTTCAGTTCAAATCCGCCATGATCACTACCTAATGCTACTCTCATTGTTCTTCTCTCCTTATATTGATTATTTTGTGACCGGCTGCTTTTAGAAGCCGGTTCATAATTGCCTGTCCCATTTTTGGGGTATAAAAAGCTTCGGAATAAATTTTGCTTACCTGGCACTGATCGAATTCACGCAGCACCTCATAAAGGTTATGAGCAATGGTTTCCTCTGCCTCTCTGCTTCCAATACACTTCACAGTTCCACAGGGATATCTGGAAATAGTCTCCTCTGTGGCAATAATCCCCGCCTGAAGTCCATTTGCCTGATCTTCCTTTACAAACTGATTAATGGCATTTATTACTTCTTCTGTGGGGCCCTCCACAATTGCAAGATCTGCTTTCGGTGCATAATGCCGATATTTCATTCCCGGCGCCTTGGGATGAACTTTACTATCAGGCTTTATAAGACCTTTGTCCATTCTCACATCACCAAGAACCTCCTGGAGCATTTCCAGTGAAATATAACCGGGTCTTAAAACCACCGGCACGTCCTCGGTAAAATCTACAATCGTTGACTCCAGGCCAATTCCCACAGGACCTCCATCAATGATCATCTCAATGGCATCCCCTAAGTCCTCCTCAACATGCTGTGCTGTAGTCGGGCTTGGCCGTCCGGAAGTATTTGCACTTGGCGCTGCCACGTATCCCCCTGCCTGCAAAATAAGCTCCGCTGCAATGGGATCACTTGGAAAACGCACAGCTACACTGTTGAGACCACCAGTTGTCTCCAATGGAACCAGGTCTGATTTCTCAAAAATCATAGTCAGGGGACCAGGCCAGAATTTCTCTGCCAGTATCTTCGCCTTCTCCGGTACTTCCTTTACAATTGGAACCAGCGCATTTAAATCTGCAATATGGACGATCAACGGGTTATCCGAAGGACGTCCCTTGGCTGCATATATCTTCTTCGAAGCCATAGGATCCAGTGCATTTCCTCCAAGACCGTAAACAGTTTCTGTAGGGAATGCCACCAGTCCTCCCTGTTTCAATATCTCTCCGCCTCTGGCAAGTGCCGCATGGTCGATAGCATCTGCCGTCATGGCTACAATTTCTGCTTTCATTTTAGTCCAGCTTTCTATTATTTTTTCAGCATTCTTTAATATAACACCTGTTTAAAAACCTTGTCAATCCACCTTAACAATATAAGTGCCGGAATCTTCATCCATAAATACAATTTCTCCAAGTGACTGAAGAAGTGCATTATTCAGGCTGTCCTCATATTTCTCTCTTTCTTTAGAGCCCACAAAGATATAGGAAACACCATATTCCGTAAGAAGAGCTCTTACCTGGGTCTCATCCTGTGAAGTATAAATACTCATAATATCTGCCTGTTTCCGGTTCAGATCATCTGTATCATTCCTCCAGAGCCATTCGTGTACATACCAGCCAAGAATTGTTGGAAGACCTGTAGCTGCAGAAACACGCTCATAACCGCTGTAGCTGTCACCGTTTGCCTCCAGCACTACCGGAGCCCCTTTAATATTCTCCTTTAGCCATTGGATTGCAGACACATCCTCTGAAAAATCCGTATCCAGATAGCCCAGAGCATAAAGCCCCTGATAGCCTGACGGATTCAAAACCTTTCCAAACCAGGAATCCACACTTTTTCCAAAATATCCTACCGTCCAGATCAGGAAAAACAGACAGATTCCGGAAATGATCTTAAATACTTTCTGTCTGCTAACAGCCAGAAGTCTGTAAATTCCATACCCCATAGTCAGTGCAAACATAATATATGCCTGATAAGTAAGCTTGAACATAGTGTTTGCCCTGGCATTTCCATTTTCATAAATATCACGCACGTAAACAAATTCCGGGATTACCACCAGACCAATAGCGCAAAGTCCCATAATAATGGCAAAAAGATCTGCCGTGCGGATAGCTTTCATAAGACGGTACAGGCTCTTGTGCTCCATCCCCCGCAGCTTTTCCCAGAGAATAGAAATTACAAATGTAATGGTAAAAACTGCCGGAAGTCCCCAGAGAACCAGCAGCTGGTAGAAATAGGAATGGTACTTGGCAATTCCTATTCCATCCACCATAGTGTCAAACTGTAAGGTAAATGGCAGGATCACAAGATAGGCAAGCAGATAGATTTCTGCCATTTGTGCAAAAGTTACAAACATGATTTTCTTTATTTTTCCCTGGAAACGGATAATATTGGCAAAAAGCACCGTTCCAAGAGTTACTACATAATAAATTACAAAATCCCAGAAATTTGTCCACTGAAACATTCCGAGAAGCGCACTGATTACCAGAAGATGAGGCATAAGAAGCTGCTCTTTCCAGAATTTTCCATCTTTCATGGAAGTCTCAACCGGTACTGTTTTCTTGCGCACACCCCTTAGCCATACATAAAGAAGTGCTATTACAAGAAGTACAAACATAATATTTACCACATGAGCATGAAGATCTCCCAGTACAAAAGAATAGCAGGGAAATTCATGTATCGTCCGGTCTTCCTCACGATATGGATTATATCCTATATAGCGGGTAGCATCCGGAAACCAGTAACTGCTCACTTCCTTACCTGTCAGCTTCTCAATCAGGGGAATGATCTGCGCATAAATTACGTAATGCATATTTCCTGCAATGGAAACAGCTGTACCAGCTGTAAATCCAGCTGCAAAAGGAAGTCCTTTTATTACTTTTTCGCTTTTTTGCAGTCCCTTCATACGGTCTGACATCATCTGGTAAACAAGGGAAAATGGCATTGCAAAAGCCAGTCCGGCTACAAAGGTACGCATAAGATTGTAAGTCAGTTCCACCTTTGTATGGGAAAGCTTGGTAAGAAAAACAGCAAAATACTGACCGCCATAATAATAATTAATATGTCCTTCTGAATACCACAGATCTCTTGCCGGAAGTGTGGTGCTTCTCATCATAGCTTCCATAAAACCGTAATCCATGAACTTCTCGGTCCCATATGCAGCAGGGCGGAATCCTGCCAGATATGTCCACATAAGAAATGCAAGGAAAAACAATAATTCCTCCCAGTAAATCAGAGAAATCCTGTCAACTGGAAAACATTCTGTCTTTTCTTTTGATTCCTTTCGAAGAAGGAAAAAACAGATAACTGCGCATAGGATTGTTACAGCAGCACAAGTCAGGGCATTAAAAGGGATTAGTCTGATAGCTGTCAGAAACCAGGTAAGAAAACCTGTTGCAGCAATCGCCAGTACCTTAGAAAAAATCCATCCTTTGTCCTCAAAACGCCAGAACAGTCTTCCTGTAACAGGCATCGCAGCAAATCCCATCACTCCCGCCAGAAGCCACCAAGTCCAGAAAGTCCACACATCACCTTTCAGTAAAAATGCAGATAGGCCAAGCAGCACCACCGCCAGCAGAAGTTTAATTATTGTTTGTGTACTGATTTTTTTCTTATTCTTTTGTTCCATAAATTCTTATTCTCCCGTCATCTGACTGATACACCAGAGGATATGTATCCGCAATCACATCTTCGCGGCATTCCTTCTCCTCAAATTTCATACCTTCCTCAAAAAGGATATATGTAATTTGTTCTTCCTCAACTGTTTCCTTTAGTACCTGTGCGCTGGCTGTTGTATAGATCTCTACTGCCCTGGCAGCCCTGTAATAAGTGTCATAGCCTGCGGACCATGCATAATAAGGCCATCCCAGATACATCATACCCCCTGACATAGTGACTTCATTTATACTATATTCCGGTGTCAAAATCAGATCGTCTTTTTTCAGATTTTCTGCAAGCCAGCTGGTCAGTCCACTGTTCAGGTTCACAGAAACCCGATGTCCCGAATCATTATCTTTTAGGATTACTGCAAAATCATAAATTCCAGTTATGGTCAGACTAAGTGCCAGAATCAAACTCAAAATTTTCCCAACAGCACCTTTCCAATGGAACAATCTGCTTACAGCTCCACCCCAGAAAACAGCAAGGAATGCATAAGATATTATAATATATTTATGATTCACGTTTATATCTGGTGTAAGAGACGCCACAAATGCAAATATTGTTGGGAAAAGTATACTCACTGCAACTGCTCTTTCCATTCTTTTCAAAAAAAACAGCAGTACTAAAACGCCAAGGAAAACAATGCCGCTTATTTCAAATAAATATACAGCTATGCCCGGAAGTGATTTCTTTTCTGCCAGAAATCCAAAATATACAGAAGGTGATACAACACTTCCCCATACAAACATTTTAGATTGAATTTCTGAGAACACAACTGTCACAATTGCCAGAATCAGATAATCGAGTTTTCCATCAGAAAAAAAAGCAAATCCCATAAGAATCAGAAGACATGCAATTACAGCGGCTCCATTCCAAAATGAACACAGACCCAAAAGCATTCCGGCAAAAAGAGCTGTATCGGGTTTCTTAAACATCCATGCTTTTTTTGTAAGAAATCTGTTCTTCAGCCACAATATTCCCTTATCTTTCTCTGCACAGCTTTCTTCCACCCAGTCCAGAAAAATCCATAGTACCAGCGCTGCCATCAAAAGACCAAATCCCAAATGCCGCTGATTCAAATATACATTAAAATTCCAAAGTCCCCAGTTCTCATTGGGCGTATATCCAATAAAAGCAGTATTCCCGGCCAGAGTCTCCCACAAATCACCAGCCTTTATATGTTCATATGCAAATCTGAAAAAAGCAGTTCCACTTCGAAATACAACAAACAAAACAGAAAGCACTCCGGCACTCATACTGCCAAAGAACCTTTTCGCCATAGAATACAGCATGATAAAGAAGCACCATAGCGACAGACTGCTTACGGCATTGTACGCTATATCAATTCTCATTCCAAGATATTCCAGGTTTCCTGTCAGAAATTGAAACATAAAATGGTATTTTACATCTTCACCACCAAAATGAGGATACTGCGTGGGGAAATTATTTCCCAGCGAAAATGATCTCATCATCGCTGTATGAGGGGCATAATCTCCAAATACAGTAAATCCGGAATACAAATATCCGTCACTAACATGAAATACAAATACCATGATCCAGATAATTCCCGCCAGTAAAATCAATAAGAACACGATTTCTTTCGCTGGAGGAACCTCGCCGGAAAGTCTTTTAATAAATTTCCAAAAAGAACCTTTTCTTCTATAACAGCACAAGAGCAAAAATATCCCCACAGCTGCCATCATCATCAGATTTGCTCCAAAGAGGGGTTTCCCCGCTTCAGAGTACACGCTCAGCAGCCATGCTGCTATATAGACAGCCCAGGTCATAAGTAGCACACCACTTCCAAATGACGCTGCAAAAGTTACCCACAAGGGCGTGATTCCTTTTTCTCTCATTCTTTGTTCCGGCAAAAAATTACGGATAATTTCCCTTCCCAATAATGCTGCCAAAATCAGATAAACACATCCTAACATGGTATTTTCCCTCGCTTATTTTTTCCAGTCCAGTATAGCAGAATCCACAGCTTCTGAAAAGTGTATAGTTTTTGATAAACTGAAATGTTTTTTCATTAACAGAGGATTCTCATTGTTTATTATTTTTTATGTACTCTTCCACACCGTCAGCCACTGCTGCCGCTACTTTTTCCTGATAATCATCCTGTAACAGTTTCCCGGCTTCTTCCGGGTTCGTAAGGAACCCACACTCCACAATATTCAATATCCCCGGGCTTCGTTTCAAAAGATAATAAGTAGTATTTCCTTTCGCCTGCCTTGGTCGCTCCACCTCAAGATAATCATTCATCTTCTCCTGAATTATTTCCGCCAGTTCTTCTCCCTTAACAGAGTCCCGATAATAGAAAACCTGAGGGCCTTTCACCCCAGGATCTTCGTAACTGTTCTGATGGATACTTACTGCAAGTACAGGCTTTACTTCCTGAATAAGAAAAATCCTTTTTTGCATATCCTGTACTTTCTTATTATTAGAGTCTTCATCGTATAATCCCACGTCTGTTTCCCTGGTCATAACCACCTGAAAATCTTTCTTTTCCAATGCACTTTTCACTTTCAGGCCAATGGCAAGATTTACATCCTTCTCCTTCAGACCGTCTATCCCGATCATACCTGGATCCATTCCTCCATGACCACAATCCACCACAATTACCTGCTTCTGATTCATCTCTACCGATACTGCTGCCGCCTCGCGGGAAAGATAATAAAAGCATATCAGCAAAAGACATCCCATAATCAGCTCCACTATATGCTTTTTCAATATAAAACACCCCCTGGCATATAATATATAATGTTATCGTTAAACTTTCGTCTTTTGTCGCTGTTCACGACCTTCACATTATTTATATGTCTCAGAGAGTGTTTTTATCATTCGTGTATTAGAGCATGTTTGAAAAAGGCGTAACTGTTCAGTACCCTCACAGCAATATGCTTCGCAAAATAGTACCTGCTTTAATTAGACGCAGACAGATTATCTGTGATCACCTGCCAGATACTGCTGTTCTCAAATCCCAGTTTCCATGCTGCCACACCGGCAAGATTATATTTCTGTACCAGCTGTACCTTCGCTGCAATAGACTGAGAATCTTCAATCCAGATCTGGTAAGTGCATCCATCCTTCTCAAAGCTGCCATAATTCTGACTTACATCACTGTCCCAATATACCTGGGCATTATTTGTATTTACTACTTCCTGGGCAGTATCCATACCAATTGCCTCACTGGATAAGCTGCCAGCTTCTGTTTTCCATAATCTTGTGTAAAATGGAACTGCATTGATCACACGCTGCGCCGGAACTTCAGCGATAGTATCCTGAATTCCCTTCTCTACCCATGGAAGAGACGCTACTGAGCCCGCTTCCTCTGATCCAACGTAGTGCTCGTCATATCCCATAATAATTACATAATCTACTACCTTGCCCTGTTCAGCCCTGTCATAATGACTGGTGAAATCCTCTGGAACCGGATTGTCTACGGAAAGAACAAGATTGTTCTTATGGCATTCTATAGAAAGCTCCCGGAGGAACTCCAGGAAATGAACGCCCACGTCCTCACTAAGCTGCTCGAAATCCACATTAATTCCATCAATTCCAGCTCCAACAGCTGCATTCACCAGCTGTGAAACCAGATTCTGTCTGGAACTTGTTCTGGACAATACCTCATAAGTACTGATGTCCTGCGTAAAATTGTCCACAAGTCCCCATACCTTCAGCCCTTTTTCATGGGCAAGAGATACATAATCAGCTGTAGCATTGTTGATAATATTACCATTGTTGTCAGTTACATAGAACCAGGTTGGTGAAATAACATTCACTCCGGTCATATTCTGAATAGCCTCTGAAAGTCCTGCATTGGCATCTGTGGACATTACCTGATGCCATACCAGATTCACCGGCTGGTCCATGGTAAGAT